>NZ_JBIUHC010000180.1:0-19097 GCF_044627735.1 Cupriavidus sp. CuC1
TCCATCGCTTTCCTCGTAACTCACTTGAAGATAAGCAAATAATGCCTTATTTTTTAACACAGTAGTACTAGGAACGATGTGGACATCGAAAGCGGGCATGTCGGTGACGCGCGCCACCGTGAAGTCGCCGAAGTTGCTCTGCTCGACGATGCCATCCTTTAGCGTGATGGCCGAGCCTGCCAGGCACATCGACAGGCCCATGACCGCCGCGCCCTGCACCTGGGCTTCCACGGTGCGCGGATTCACTACCAGGTTGCAATGCACGCCCGCGGTGACACGATGCAGCACCGGGCGGCCCTGCTGCACCGAGGCCTCCACCACATAGGCGACCACCGAGTCGAAGGACTCGTGCACCGCGACGCCCCAGGCGCGGCCTGCAGGCAGCTGCTTCTTGCCATAGCGGCTCTTGTCCACCGCCAGTTGCAGCGCGGCGCGGTGGCGAGGGTGCTTGTCGCCGAACAGGCCCATGCGGTAGGCGACCGGGTCTTGCCTGGTGGCGCGCGCGATGTCATCGAGCAAGGTCTCCATCACGTAGGCGGTGTGGGTGGAACCCACGCTGCGCCACCACAGCACCGGCACGTTGGGCTTGGGATGGTGAACGGTCAGGCGCATGGGCAGTGGGTAGGGGGCCCGCATGCCTTCCGTGGCCGTGGCGTCGATGCCGTTCTTCACCTGGAATTCCCCGAACACCGTGCCCGAGGTGATGGATTGGCCGACGATGACATGGTCCCAGGCCAGCACCTTGCCGCGCGTATCGAAGCCGATGCGTGCGCGATGCAGGTGCATGGGGCGGTAGTAGCCGCCCTTGATGTCGTCCTCGCGGCTCCAGAGCGTGCGCACCGGCACGTTCAGGCCGGCGGCGCGAGCGGCCTTGGCAACCTCGCAGGCCTCGACCACGTAGTCGCTCGTGCCCACGAAACGCCGGCCAAAGCCGCCTCCCGCCATTTGCACATGCATCTTCACCTGCCCGGGCTTGAGACCCAGCACGCGCGCGGCCGCGGCACCGTCCAGGCCGGGGCACTGGGTACCGACCCACAGCTCGGCGCGCCCGTCCGACAGCTGGACGGTGCAGTTCAGCGGCTCCATCGGCGCGTGGGCCAGGTAGGGGAACACGAATTCGGCTTCCAGCTGGCGCGGGGCATTGGCCAGCGGTGCCATATCGGCGTCGAACCGGCGCGGGCCAGGGCGGCCGGCCAGCTCGCGGTACTGGGCCAGCAACCGTTCGCTGTCCACCTTCTCCACCGAGGCCGTGTCCCACTGCAGCTTTAGTGCGTCGCGCCCCTGCCTGGCCGGCCAGTAGCCGTCTGCCACTACGGCCACCCCTTCGCCGCCGCCGTCCAGCGGCAGGCGCAGCACGGCCTTCACCCCTTTGACGGCGCGCGCGGCGCTGTCGTCCACCGTGGCCAGTCGCGCGCGGAACACGGGCGGATGCGCCACCACGGCGGTGAGCTGACCGGGCAGGTGCGTGTCGATGCCGAAGTCCTGACGCCCGCTGCTCTTGGCACGCGCATCCAGGCGCGTGGTGGGGTAGCCAATGATGCGGAAGTCCTTGGAATTCTTCAGTGTGACTTTCTCGGGCACGGGCAGCGCCATGGCGGCTTCGGCCAGTTCGCCGTAGGTCAGCTTGCGACCACCCGGGCCTAGCACGGTCCCGGCCTGCGTGCGCAGCGTGGCCGCGTCCACGTTCCATTGTGCTGCCGCCGCGGACAACAACATCGCGCGGGCACGCGCACCGAGCTCGCGGTACTGCGTGAAGCTGTTCTTGACCGAATGGGAGCCGCCGGTGAGGTGAATGCCGAAGAGTGGGTCGACGTAGGCAGCGTCGTTCGAGCCGTGCCGGCTGCGCACCAGACGCCAGTCCGCGTCGAGCTCCTCAGCGAGGATCATCGGCAACGCAGTCTGCACGCCTTGGCCGAACTCAAGCCGGTTGACGGTCACCGTGACTTCGCCGCTGGGGGCAATCTGCACGAAGGCCGATGGCTGCTGCGTCGGCTTCAGGGCGCCGGTGGCCTGGCCGCTGCTGGTGGCTTGTCCTATGGCCAGATGGGGGAAAGCACCGAGCGCCAGGCCGACAGAACCGGTCAGCTTCAGGAAGCTACGGCGCGACAGCGTGGAAGCTTCGCCGGCGTGGCCGCGCGCCAGCAGGTGCTGCAGCGCGCGCGGGATTTCGCCGTGGTCGAAATTGGGCAACATGGCGGCTCCTTCAGGCGAGGGCCTTGGCGGCGTCGGCCACCGCGGCGCGGATGCGGGCGTAGGTGCCACAGCGGCAGATGTTGCCTGCCATGGCGGTGTCGATCTCGGCGGCGGTGGGTTGCTTGCCGCGAGGCAGCGATCCGAGGAACGCGGTGGCGCTCATGATCTGACCGCTCTGGCAGTAGCCGCACTGCGCCACGTCGTGCCTGACCCACGCTGCATGCACGGCGGTGCCGACCCGGTCGCTGCCATCGGTGACGGCTTCGATGGTGCCGATCTTCTTGCCCTCGGCGGCGGAAATCGGCGTGATGCACGAGCGGATGGCCTGCCCGTCCAGATGCACGGTGCAGGCACCGCACAGCGCGGCACCGCAGCCGAACTTGGTGCCGGTCATGCCGAGCGTGTCGCGCAGGGCCCAGAGGATGGGCGTGCCGGGGTCGGCGTCGACCGTGTGCGCACGGCCGTTGATGTTGAGCGTGCTCATGTTGGGTCAGTTCTTCAAAGGTCGGGTGGTCCGGGGTGCGAGCGGCTCGGCTCGTGATCAGAAGTTGCCGTCGGTCGACTTCGAAAGCGCATCGAAGGCATGCACTGCCTTCAATCGAGCTTCCACGGCGGGGGCAACTACCGCCAACGCGTCGCTGCCGGCCACAAACACGCGCGGTGGGGTCTCCATGCCAGAAAGCGTCACCAGAACCTGACCGAGCTTGTCGGGATCGCCCTGCTGCTTGCCGGCGTATGGAGACCACATCGCCTCGGCGCTGTCCTCGGCCGCAGCGTAATCATCGATGCGCTTGCGCGGCCACTCGGCATTGGCTGCGTCCAGCAAATCCGTGCGGAAGAATCCCGGCTCCACCACCGTGACCTTGATCCCGAACTTTCCGACTTCCTCGGCAACGGCAAGCGACAGGCCCTCCACGGCGAACTTGCTCGCGCTGTAGGCGCCGCAGTGCATCAGGCCGACTGCGCCCGCCACGGAACTGATGTTGATGATGCTCCCGGAGCGCTGCTTGCGCATGACCGGCAGCGCTGCCCGCATCACGTTGTTCACGCCCCAGAAGTTGGTCGCGAACAGGCGCTGCATGTCCGGCGTTTCCAATTCCTCGAAATTGCCCAGCAGGCTGTAGCCGGCACTGTTCACGACCACGTCGATGCGGCCGAACTTTTTCAGCGCTTGGTCGACAACGGCCGTTGCCTGCGCCGCATCGCGGACGTCAAGCTGGAGAACCTCAAGGCTCTCGCCGGCCACGTCGCGCAAGGCATTGCGCACCTTCTCCAGGTTTCTGCCTGTAGCGACGACGCGATCGCCGGCCTTCAACGCGGCCTTGGCCGTGCCGGTGCCGATGCCGCTACCTGCACCTGTGATAAACCAGACCTTGCCCATGCTTGAACTCCCACAGTTCCTTTTCGATGGGCTTCACTGTAGGCTAATGGACTGAGAAGAAAAACACCTAAGTACTGATTACCTTTTGAAGATAATCTTCATAATATGAGACTCAATCAGCTTGATGGGTTGCTCGCGTTCTGGAAGGTCGCAGAGCATCGGGGGTTCTCTGCCGCAGCGGCAGCACTCGAGGTCTCGCCCTCGGCGCTCAGTCAGGCGATCCGCCATCTGGAGGCCCGGCTCGGCGCCAGGCTTCTGAACCGAAGCACCCGCAGCGTCAGCCTGACTGAGGCGGGCGAGGCATACCTGTCCCGGATCGGGCCGGCACTGAGCGACGTGCTGGAAGCCGGGGAACAACTTCATGCGCTTCAGGGCCGGCCATCGGGCGTGCTGCGCATCAACGCCGCGCGAATCTCGATCGCCATGGTCCTCCAGCCGCTGTTGGCCGGGTTCCTGAAGGCCTACCCCGACGTCCAGGTCGAGCTGACGAATGACGAGGGCTACGTGGACATCGTTGAAAGAGGGTTCGACGCAGGCGTTCGCATGGGTGAGAGTGTCCAGAAGGACATGATCGCTTTACCGCTCGGTGGCCCGGTTGCCGTATCCATCGTTGGATCGCCCGACTACTTCAAGCGGCATCCGGTGCCGCGGCACCCCTCCGATCTGATAAACCACAACTGCGTGCGGTTCAGGTTTTCAGGCAGCGGGGCCATTCACAAGTGGGAGCTCGAGGTCGACGGCCGGATCGTCGAGTACGAGATCAGCGGCAATCTCACGATCAGCGATTCATTGTTCTCGGTTGAGGCCGCGCTGGAGGGGATTGCACTGGCGTACACGTTCGAGCAGCTTGCGCTGCCTCACATCCGAGCCAAGACGTTGAAGCGCGTCTTGAGCAGCTTCTCGCCGACCTTTCCAGGGTTCTATCTGTACTATCCCAGCAGGCGGCAGCAGCCTGCCAAGCTGAAGGCCCTTGTGAACTACGTGCTGGCGCATTCCAGCCCTTGAGCAGGCTGGAATGCTGGCAAGCGCGCCGGCGACGCCGCGCTCCGACCGACCAAAGCCCGTCTGGAGCGGTCTTTGGCCAGATGTCCGGGTCCGGCCGTTTCTGGCCGGACCGAGGAACCCCTCTTAAGCCTGGCCCCCCTGCGCCAGCTTCTCCTGCGCCCAGTTGACCGCCTCGCGCGCGGGCGCCAGCCCGCTCTTCTCCACGCGCTGGGCCAGCGTGAACACGCGCTCGCGGATCAGCGCCACCTCGGCTTGCACCGCCGCTTCCTCGGCACCCCCCAGGTACTCGCGGGCGCAGCTGATGATGCCGCCAGCGTTGATCAGGAAATCCGGCGCATAGAAGATGCCGCGGCGTTGCAGCGTGTCGCCCTCGTCCAGCGAGGCGAGCTGGTTGTTGGCGCCGCCCGCGACGATCTTGAACTGGCAGCCCTCGGCCACCGCCGGGGTGATCACCGCGCCGAGCGCGCAGGGCGCGAACACATCCGCGGCGACGCTGGTGATGGCGGTGGTGGAGACCACCTGCGCGCCGAATTGCTCGCGCGCCTGCTCCGCCTTGGCGCCATGGATATCGGCCACGATCAGCCGCGCGCCGGCCGCATGCAGCTGGCGGCACAGGTCCCAGCCCACCGAGCCAAGTCCTTGCACGGCAACGGATACGCCTTGCAGGCTGTTACGGTCCAGCACGTAGCGCACGGCGGCTTCGATGCCGACGAACACGCCATAGGCGGTCTTGGGCGACGGGTTGCCGCCAAAGGTGCCCTCGCGCGGCATGCCGCTGATGTAGCGGGTCTGCGTGCGGGCGGCGATCATGTCTTCCACCGTGGTGCCGACGTCTTCGGCGGTGATGTAGCGGCCGTCCAGCGATTCGACCATGCGGCCGAAGGCACGGAACAGCTTGGTGCGGTCGGTTTGCGCCGGGGTGCGCAGGATCACGGCCTTGCCGCCGCCGAAGGGCAGGTCGGCCAGCGCATTCTTGTAGGCCATGCCTTGCGACAGGCGCAGGGCGTCGGTCAGGGCATCGCTCTCGGCAGGGTAGGCCCAGTAGCGGCAGCCGCCAAACGCGGGGCCAAGGCTGGTGCTGTAGATGGCGATGATGGCCTGCAGGCCGGACTCGGGATCGGTGGCGAGCGTGACACGCTCGTGGGACGGGCCTTCGCCAGTGCCGAACAGGCGGCCGGCGGCCTCTGCGTTGATGCGTTCAGTCAAAGCGTCTTCTCCAGGAAGATTGGGAATGCAAAGAGGTAGCTTCGCTTTCCGGGTCCACCGCATTGGGTTGCAAAGCGGTGCAGTTGCAACGGCTGCCGGCGGGCGGCTGCCGTCTTGATAAGGCCGGGCTGCCATTGTGTGGCGGCCCGGCCTCGGGTAAACGCTTGGTGCCGCGTCGTGGCGCGGAACCGGTGCTGGATGTTACCGGGAAATCGCGGCTGGATGAAGGGGGCGGCGTGTGTGCGGCACCGGCACACCTATACTTGGAGCGAGGTAATCCTCAACCCGAGCGAAGCGTGCGCAGGAACCTGCGCGGTGGCCTGTGCGCTTCGCGTGCCAGGAGGGCACCATGTTCCAGCATCTGCTGCTGCCCGTAGACGGCTCGCCCCTGTCCGAAGCCGCGTTCCGCAAGGCCCTGGTGTTTGCCCGCGAGATGCGAGCCCGGGTCACGGTGATCCGGGTGATCCCGGATTTCCACGTCTATACGTACCAGGTGGAATTGCTGGCCGACACCCGTACGCGGTTCGTGCAGGAAGCCACCCGCAATACGATGGACTACCTGAAAACCCTGGCTGCCGAAGCCGAGGAGGCGGATGTGCCTTGCCAGACCCTTTCCGCCATCCATGACCATCCCTATGAGGCCATCATCCAGGCTGCCCAGGAAAACGCATGCGACCTGATCGTGATGGCCTCGCACGGGCGGCGCGGTTTGCAGGGCGTGCTGATTGGCAGCGAGACCAACAAGGTGCTCACGCACAGCAGTATCCCCGTGCTGGTGTATCGCTAACGCCTCACCGCAGCCGCGTTTTGGCAACCTGCGGTGGGACGGCCGCCTACGCAAGGCGTGCAATGCGCTTCTAGCCCGCGGCGACGGCCGCCTTGCCCGGTGCCGTCCAGTCCAGCACCACCTTGCCGCTGTTGCCCGACAGCATGGCAGCAAAGCCGGCCTCGAAGTCGCCCACGCTGAAGCGATGTGTGATCATGGACGTCAGGTCGAGCCCGCTTTGCAGCATTGCGACCATCTTGTACCAGGTCTCGAACATCTCGCGGCCGTAGATGCCCTTGATCTCCAGGCCCTTGAAAATCACCTGGTTCCAGTCGATCGCCATCTTCGACGGCGGAATGCCCAGCATGGCGATCTTGCCGCCGTGGTTCATGTGTTCGAGCATGGTGGCGAAGGCGCTTGGCACCCCGGACATCTCCATGCCAACGTCGAAGCCCTCGGTCATATGCAGCTCGGCGGCCACGTCCTTGAGGTTTTCATGCTGCACGTTGACCGCGCGGGTGGCGCCCATCTTGCGCGCCAGCGCGAGGCGGTAGTCGTTGACGTCGGTGATCACCACATTGCGCGCGCCAACGTGGCGCGCGATGGCGGCGGCCATGATGCCGATGGGGCCGGCGCCTGTGATCAGCACGTCCTCGCCCACCAGGTTGAACGACAGCGCGGTATGCGTGGCGTTGCCGAAGGGGTCGAAGATGGCAGCGATCTCGTCCGGGATGTCGTCGGGAATGCGAAAGGCGTTGAAGGCGGGAATCACCAGGTACTCGGCAAACGCGCCGGCGCGGTTCACGCCCACGCCAACCGAGTTGCGGCACAGGTGGCGGCGCCCGGCGCGGCAGTTGCGGCAGAAGCCGCAGGTGATGTGTCCCTCGCCGGAGACGCGGTCGCCAATGGCCAGCCCGCGCACCTCCTGCCCGATGGCGACGATCTCGCCGACATATTCATGCCCTACCTGCATCGGCACGGGGATGGTGTTCTGCGCCCACTCGTCCCATTTCCAGATATGGATGTCGGTGCCGCAGATGGCCGTCTGCCGGATGCGGATCATCACATCGTTGTGGCCGACTTCGGGCTCGGGGACCTCGGTCAGCGTCAGGCCGGGGGCGCGTTCGAGTTTGGCGAGGGCTTTCATGGGGTGCCTCCTGTCTCCAGGCTTGGTTCAAGCTTAGAGGCCATTTCAAAAAGATTCTGGCGTCGTTGCGCGGCCTTGCCGTACCACTTGTACTGTCTGCGGCCGCGCGCCTAGCCAGAACCGCTTCGCTTCATTTTGAAACAACCTCTTAGGCGATAGCGCCGAACTTCCTGCCCACCTTGGCGAACGCCGCCACCGCCCGCTCTATCTGCTCAGGCGTATGCGCCGCGCTCATCTGCGTGCGGATGCGAGCCCGGCCCTTGGGCACCACGGGGAAGGAAAAACCCACCACGTACACATGCTCGGCCAGCAAGGCATCGGCCATGCCGGAAGCCAGCGCGGCATCGCCCAGCATTACCGGGATGATGGGATGCTGGCCTGGCACCAGCGTAAAGCCAAGCGCCGTCATCTCGCGGCGGAAGTGCTCGCCGTTCTCGCGCACGCGGGCGCGCAACGTGGCGCCTTCGTCGCTGGCCAGCAGGTCCAGCACTTTCAGCGTGGCGGCGCAGATGCTTGGCGCCAGCGAGTTGGAGAAAAGATACGGGCGCGAGCGCTGCCGCAGCAGTTCCACGATTTCCCGGTGCGCCGCCACATAGCCGCCGGAGGCGCCGCCCAGCGCCTTGCCGAACGTGCCGGTAAGGATGTCCACGCGGCCTTCCACGCCGCATAGCTCCGGCGTGCCGCGCCCGTGCTGGCCGACAAAGCCGACCGCGTGCGAGTCGTCCACCATCACCAGCGCGCCATAGCGGTCCGCCAGGTCGCAGATGGACTTGAGATCGGCAATGATGCCGTCCATCGAGAACACGCCATCGGTGGCGATCAGCTTGAAGCGCGCGCCGGCGGCATCGGCCTCGCGCAGCCGCGCCTCCAGGTCGGCCATGTCGTTGTTGCGGTAACGGTAGCGCTTTGCCTTGCACAGGCGCACGCCGTCGATGATGCTGGCATGGTTCAGTTCGTCGCTGATCACGGCGTCCTGGTCATCGAGCAGTGTCTCGAACAGGCCGCCGTTGGCGTCGAAGCAGCTCGAGTAGAGGATGCTGTCGCCGGTGTGCAGGAACTTGGCGAGTACCGCTTCCAGTGTCTTATGAACCGATTGCGTGCCGCAGATAAAGCGCACCGACGCCATGCCGAAACCATCCTGCTCCAGACCGCGCCGGGCCGCCTCGATCAGGCGATGATCGTCGGCCAGGCCCAGGTAATTGTTGGCGCAGAAGTTCAGCACGTGCTCACCGCCCGCGAGCCGGATGTCGGCTGCCTGTGGGCTGGCAATGACACGCTCGGCTTTGTGAAAGCCGTCGGCACGGATGCTGTCTAGCGTATCGCGGAGGTGGGAGAGATAGCGGTCGCGCATGGAAGGCCCCTGGCTAGGTTGTTGGGCGGCGTGGCTGGCGCCAGCCTCCATGGTATGGCGAAAGCCGGAGGAATACCGGTTTGCGGTGCGCGTGTTTTGTGCTGCGGTGCGCCAAGCGGTGGGCGGCGCCGGCTACCGATGCTGCTATGCGGCAGGGCCCGCAGGTCCCAGGATTGGATCGGAAACCCAATGAAATCAAGCCGTTGTCTCTTTTCCTTAGGGGCGGCAACTCCTATCCTTAAGTGAGCTTAAGTGAGGTTGCGCATGCCACCGCGATTGGCGCGCATGCCAGCTACCGGCTTGCTGGCGGAGGCGGCCATGAACGAAGAACGCATTGCACCTATCGAGCGAATCATCTATTCTCGCCGGCACGGATCGACCGGCACCCTTGTTTGCCACAACGCGCGGCGCCGCCGCCTGATCCAGGCCGCCGCGGCGACCGCGCTTGCCGCCGGCCTTGGCCCCTTTGTGCTGCCGTGCCGGGCGCAGGCAGCCAAGCACACCTTGAAGATCCTCCAGTGGAACCACTTCGTGCCGGGCTATGACAAGTGGTTCGACAACACCTATGTGAAGGAATGGGGCCAGCGCAACGATACCGAGGTCATCGTCGATCACGTGGGGATCCCCGCGCTGGCCACGCGGGCCGCCGCCGAGGTATCGGCGCAGAAAGGGCACGACCTGTTCATGTTCCTGTCGCCGGCGCCAGTGTACGAGGAGCAGGTCATCGACCATCGCGAGATCTACGAGGAATGCCAGCGCAAGCATGGCAAGCCGGTCGAGCTGGCGATCAAGAGTACGTATAACCCGAAGACGAAGAAGTACTTCGGCTTTTCCGACAGTTTCGTGCCGGACCCGATCAATTTCCGCAAGGACCTGTGGGACGATATCGGCATGGCGCCGCCGGACAGCTGGGACGATGTTTTGAGCGCGGGCCGCAAGATCAAGCAAAAGCACAACGTGCCGGTGGGCATTGGCTTGTCGGCGGAACTCGACACCGCGATGGCGATGCGAACCATCCTCTTCGCATTCGGCGGCTCGATCCAGGATGAGCGTCATACCGTCGTGCTGAATTCGAAGAACACGCTGGAGGCGGTCAAGTTCGTCAAGGCCCTGTACCAGGACAGCATGACGCCGGAGGTGCTGGCGTGGGATCCGTCGTCCAACAACCGCGCCATGCTGGCGGGCAAGATCTCGCTTTGCCTGAACGCCATTTCCATCACGCGCGAAGGCGAGAACAAGAGCATCCCGGTCACGCCCGACATCTGGCTGACCCAGGCCCTGCGTGGCCCGGTGCGCCGCATCGGCATGGAGCACGTGATGGACTGCTACGTGATCTGGAAGTTCGCCGAGAACATCGCGGGCGCCAAGAAGTTCCTGGTGGACTATATCGACAACTTCCGCCAGGGCTTCCTTGGCAGCGAGTACTACAACTTCCCCTGCTTCCCGAGCACGGTGCCGGACCTGCAGAAGCTGATCGCCGACGACCCCAAGGCCAAGCCGCGCGACAAGTACAAGGTGCTCGGCACCCTGATGAACCAGGCCACCAATGTCGGCTACCCCGGCTATGCCAATGCGGCCACCGACGAGATCTTCAATACCTGGGTGCTCAACACCATGTTCGCCAAGGCCGCCACCGGCGACGAAACGCCGGAGAATGCCATCCGCGCCGCGGAAGCCACCTGCAGGCGGATCTTCGCCAAGTGGCGGGAGAAAGGGCTGGTATGAGCTGCCCCCGCCGGGCCGGTGGCGTCGGGATGGGCGTGGGCCGATAAGCCATGGCCACGGTGGAGACCCGCTCGCTCACCAAGCGCTTCGACGGCGACAACGCCGTCGACGGCATCAGCCTTGCCGTGCGCGAGGCCGAGTTCCTGGTGCTGCTGGGCCCGTCCGGCTCGGGCAAGACCACTTTGCTGCGCCTGATCGCCGGGCTGGAAGCGCCCACCTCCGGCGACATCCTGGTGGGCGGCCGTGTCGTCACCGGGCTGCCGCCGCGCGCGCACAACATGGCCATGGTGTTCCAGAGCTACGCGCTCTATCCGCACCTGAGCGTGGCGGGCAACATCGCCTTCCCGCTGCAGGCGCAGCGCATGCCGCGCGAGGCGATCGCGCGCAAGGTGGACTGGGCCGCCGCGCTGTTTGGCATCGGCCACCTGCTGGCGCGCAAGCCGCGCCAGCTCTCCGGCGGCGAGCGCCAGCGGGTGGCGCTCGCGCGCGCGGTGGTGCGCGATCCGGTGGCCTTCCTGCTGGACGAGCCGCTCTCCAATCTGGACGCCAAGCTCAGGACTTCCGCGCGCGAGGAATTGCAACAGTTGCAGCGGCGCCTGGCGGCCACCACGATCTACGTGACGCACGACCAGATCGAGGCGCTGGCGCTGGGCGACCGGGTCGCCATCCTCGACCACGGCCGTGTGCACCAGATCGGCACGCCGCAGCAAGTCTACGAGCAGCCGGCCGATACGTTCGTGGCTACCTTCATCGGCTCGCCGCCGATGAACCTGGTCGACACGCAGGCGGTGGTGACGGGCTTCCGGCCGGAGCACTTCCTGCCGCGCGCCGTCTACGGTGACGATGAAACGCTGGAACCCTTCCCGTTCCATGTCACCCGCATCGAGAACCTCGGTTCCGACCGGCTGGTGTACGGCCTGCTGGAGCCACCGCTGCCGCCCGCCAAGGTCATCTCGCGGATTCCCTGCACGGTCACCCTCCCGCTGGAGACCGGCGCGCGCTACCCGTTCGTGGTGCGGCGTGCCGACCTGAGGCGCTTTGATCCACATTCCGGCGCCAGCGTGGGCGTGGCGCCGTCCCTGGGGCCGGCATGAGCGCCCGGGTTCCCGTCGCGCTTGCGCCGTCACCCGGCACCTGGCGTGCACTGGAGGGCGAGCGCTGGCTCGGCGTCCTGATGCTGGCGCCGGCACTGATCTATATCGCGCTGCTGCTCGGCTTTCCCTTCCTGCTGTCGATCTACTACAGCCTGTCCGACATCACGGTGGGCAGCCGCGCCATGCATTTCGTTGGCCTGGAGAATTTCCGGCGCATCGTGCAGACCCCCACCTTCTGGCGCTCGCTCGCCAATGCGCTGGTGTTCACGCTGGTGTCGCAGGCGCTGGTGGTGATCCTGGCCAAGATCCTGGCGCTGGCACTGCTGCGCGACTTTCGCGGCAAATGGCTGGTGCGGTTGCTGATCCTGTTGCCGTGGGTGGCGCCGATCTCGCTGGGTTCGATCGGCTGGCTGTGGATCTTCGATCCGGTCTACAGCATCATCAACTGGACGCTGCGCGCGCTCGGCCTGCTCGGCCCGAATACCTGGCCGATCTGGCTGGGCCAGCCGGACCTGGCCATGGCGTCGGTGATCCTGGTGGATGTCTGGCGCCTGCTGCCGCTGGCCACGGTCATTATCCTGGCCGGCCTGCACGGCATCCCGCAGGATATCCACGATGCCGCCGCCATGGACGGCGCCGGCTTCTGGCGCCACCTGCTGCGCATCAATATCCCGCTGGTGATGCCGATCATGCTGGTGGCGCTTCTGTTCGGCATCGTGTTTACGCTCACCGACATGATCATCATCTTCGTGCTGACACGTGGCGGGCCTTACGACACCACGCAGGTGCTGGCCAGCCTGGCATTTTTCACCGGCATCCAGGGCGGCGACCTGGCCGAGGGCGCGGCGATCTCGCTGTTCCTGTTCCCGCTGCTGGTAGCGGTGGTGGCCCTGCTGCTGACCGTCGCCAACCGCGCGGAGGTAGCCTGAAATGCGTGCCGATGCACGTCGCTGGAAGCACCGTGGCGAGCGTTGGGGCGCGCGCTTCGGCCATGTCGCCATCCTTGCCGTCTTCGCGGGGTTCTGTGCTTTTCCCTTCTACTGGATGCTGATCACCACCTTCAAGGATGTCCACGACCTGATCAACACGGCCAACAACCCCTTCCTGTTCAACCAGCCGCCCACCCTGGACAACCTGCGCGTGCTGTTCCTGGAGACCCAGTACCTGCGCTGGATCGCCAATACGCTGCTGGTGGGGGCGCTGGTGGTGGCCATCACCCTGCTGCTGGCGGTGCCCGCCGGCTACAGCCTGGCCCGGCTGGCAGGCAGCCGCGGGCGGCAGCTGGCGATCGCCATCTTCCTGACCTACCTGATCCCGCCCACCATCCTGTTCATTCCCTTCTCCCGAATCATCGGCGCGCTCGGGCTGCAGGATTCGCTGTGGTCGCTGGTGCTGGTGTACCCGAGTTTCACCGTGCCGTTCTGCACCTGGCTGATGATGGGTTTTTTCAAGGCGGTGCCGCGCGATATCGAAGAAGCGGCGATGATGGACGGGCTGAGCCGCTTCGGCGCCTTCCTGAAGGTGGTGGTGCCGCTGTCGTCGGCCGGCATCCTGACCGTAGTCATATTCACGCTGACGCTGGTGATGCAGGAATTTGTCTATGCCCTCACCTTTATCACCAGTTCGTCGCAGTACACCGTCAGTGTTGGCGTGCCGACCTTCCTGGTGCGCGGGGACGTCTATTTCTGGGGCTCCCTGATGGGCGCCTGCCTGGTCGTCAGCGTGCCGGTAGCGGTGCTCTACAACCTGTTCGTCGACCGCTTTGTCGCGGGTTTCACCGTGGGCGCGGTGAAGTGAGCGGGTTTGGCAGTGGCCGGCGCAGGAAGCGCCGAGGGGGCGGGCGGGCTGTGCGGACGGCCAATCCACAAGCTGCGCCGCTGCCTCAACGTCGGCTACAATCGCGCCATGTTTCGCGCAGACCGCCCCTCCTTCTGGCGGGGAGCCCTGCTGCTGTTGCTGTTTGCAATGCAGCTCCTCACCCCGCTTCTGCACGGCCATCTCGGAACCCCGAAACTCCATGGCCTGCACGTGCACACGGCGCTGCAAGGTGCGGTTAATTCCTATTCTCCTTCCGCTTCGTCTGCAGGTTCCGCCGCGCTGATCGCGGTCGAGCCACTCGAGGTCGATGTGCAGACCGCCATCGGCCCCATTGCCTTTTCCCTCCACGTGCAGGCTGCCGATGTGCTCATCGGCCTGGTCTTCGCGTTCCTGCTGTTTGCCGCGCGTCCATTGCCGGTGTTCCGGCGCCTGCCGTGGCGCGAGCGCACGCCGCCCCGCTGGCGTGGCAGCGACAGCAGGCCACCCCCGGCGCACGCCCCTCCCTTCGCATCCTGATTCCCCTGCCGGCCATGCCGGCGGTGCACGCTCGCGCGCCTGATCAAGGCTGATCACGGCAAGCCGGGCGCTTCCATCCTGCTTTGGAGTCAGGCATGTTTTCCCGTTGCATTCTTTTCGTTGGCGCGCTGGTCGCGTCGACGCTGTTTCCCTTTGGCATGGCGAGCGCTCAGGCGCTGGCGCTGTCCGATGCCCAGGCCCGCGCGCTCGGCGTGCGGTTTGATCCGGTCGCCGCTGCCGCCCAACTCGAAACCGGCGCCAGCGCTCGCGTGGTGCTCAAGCCCGATGCGCAGTACGTGGTAGCCGCGCCCTATGCCGGCATGGTTTCGCGCGTGCTGGTTGCCATTGGCCAGGCGGTGCGCGCCGGCCAGCCGCTGGCCACCTTTGCCAGTCCGCAGTTGTTCGAGGCCGGGCGCGCGCTGGCGGAAGCGCGCTCGCAGGCCAACCTGGCGCGGCTGGCGCTGGCGCGGGACCGCGGCTTGCATGAAGACGGCATCATCCCCGGCAGCCGCTGGCAAGCCACGCAGGCGCGCGCCGCCGAGGCAGCGGGCATGGTGCGCGCTCGCGAGGCCGAGATGGCCGCCGCGGGCATCGTGTTCGCCGGGGGCTCGGGCGAGCCCCAACTGATGGCCGGCCGCGCCGGGCTGATCGCCGACGTGAACGCGGTGCCCGGCACGCGCGTGGACGGGGCGGCGGCTTTGTTCCGCATCGTCGATCCCACCGCGCTGGAGCTTGAGCTGCTGGTCGGCCGCGACATGCCGGCCCCCACCGGCGGCGAGCGCGTGGAAGTGCGCCAGCGCGGCGCCACCGGCCAGGTGGCCGGCGTGGTGCCCGCGAGCGACGGCACCGCCGCCGTGCGCGTGCGCGCGGTGCTGGACAAACGCGGCAGCCTGCAGGCCGGCGAAAGCGTGAATGTGATCGTGCACTTGCGTAGTGGGCCCGACGCCACCGGCGCGGGCCGCGCGCGGGTGCCGGCCACGGCGCTGACGTACTGGCGCGGCACGCCTGGCGTGTTCGTGGCAACCAAGACTGGCGTGCGCTACCAGACCGTGGTGGTGGAAGCCGTGGACGATGCCGCGGCGACCGTGCGTGGTGCACTGCCGGCCGGCACGCGGGTGGCGGTGGCCGGCGTGGGCGCGCTCAAGGGCATGCTGGCGGGAGGTCAGTGATGCTCGCCGGCCTGATTGAATTCTCCCTGCGCCAGCGGGCGCTGGTGCTGATTGCCGCTTGCGTGCTGGCTGTGGCCGGAGCGTGGGCTTACATGAAGTTGCCCATCGATGCCTTCCCGGATATCTCGCCCACCCAGGTCAAGGTCATCCTGAAGATTCCCGGCATGACGCCGGAGGAAGTCGAGCAGCGCGTGTCCACGCCAATCGAGCAGGAGCTGCTGGGCATTCCGCACAAGACCATCGTCCGCTCGGTGTCCAAATACGGCATCAGCGACGTGACGGTCGATTTCGAGGAAGGCGTGGACAGCTACTGGGCCCGCCAGCAGGTGTCCGAGCGGCTCGCCGGCCTGCTGCGCGACCTGCCGCCCAACGCCATCGGCGGGCTGGCGCCGATCACCACGCCGCTGGGCGAGATGTTCATGTTCACGGTGGAGGGCGACGCCTTCTCGCTGGCCGAACGCCGCCGCGTGCTGGACTGGGTGCTGCGCCCGGCCCTGCGCACGGTGCCCGGCGTGGCGGATGTCAACGCGCTCGGCGGCGAGGTGCGCAGCTACGAGGTCATCCCCGACCCGGCGCGGCTGCGCGCCCGCGCCGTCACGCTGGAGCAACTGCGCCAGGCGCTCGACACCAACAACCGCAACGATGGCGCGGGCCGGGTGGAGCAGGGCGACGAGAACTGGGTGGTGCGCGTGGAAGGCGGCGTGCGCGGCGTGGAAGACTTGCGCCAGGTTGTCGTTGCCGCGCCGGGCGGGCGCAATGGCATGCCGCTGGTGACGGTGGGCGACGTGGCCACCGTCAGGCTCGGCGTGGCCACGCGCAACGGCGCGGTCAGCAAGGACGGGCGCGGTGAAGCGGTGCAGGGGCTGGTGCTGGCGCTGCGTGGCGCCGATGCCCGCCAGTTGGTCGCCGATGTGCAGGCCAGGCTGGATGAACTCGCACCGCAGTTGCCCAAGGGGATGTCCACCCATGTGTTCTACAACCGCGGCGAGCTGGTCACGCGTGCCGCCAACACCGTCGTACGGGCCTTGATCGAGGCCAGCCTGCTGGTGGTGGTCACGCTGTACCTGTTTCTCGGCGGCCTGCGCGCGGCGCTGGTGGTGGCGGCAACCCTGCCGCTGTCGATGCTGGCGACCTTCCTGCTGATGCGCTACGTGGGGCTGACCGCCAACCTGATGAGCCTGGGCGGCCTGGCGATTGCGCTGGGCATGCTGGTGGACGCGGCGGTGGTGGTGGTGGAGAACATCGAATCCGCTCTGGCGAAGGCGCACGAACGCAAGTCCGATCCGTCGCTGCGCGGCGCGGTGATCCGCCATGCCGTGGCCAGCGTGGCGGTGCCGATGCTGGCCGGAGTGTCGATCATCGCGATCGTGTTCCTGCCGCTGTTGTCGCTGCAAGGCCTGGAGGGCAAGCTGTTTGGCCCGGTGGCGCTGACCATCGTGCTGGCACTGGCGTCGTCGGTGGTGATCGCATTCACCGTGGTGCCGGCACTGGCGTCGCTGCTGCTGCGCGCGCATGCGGATGAGACGCCGTACCTGATGCGCAAGGTGGCAAGCGGCTTTGCCCGGCTGCGGGACTGGAGCGCGCAGCATCGCCGCACGGTCTTCGCCTCGGCGGGCGTGGCGCTGGCCGTGGCGGTGGCGCTCTACCTGTCGGTGGGCAAGACCTTCATGCCCACCATGGACGAAGGCGACATGATCGTGCAGTTGCAGAAGGCGCCGTCGGTCTCGCTGGCCACCTCGGTGGACCTGGACCTGCGGGTGCAACAGGCGCTGCTGGCCGAGGTGCCGGAGATCCGCTCGATCGTGGCGCGCTCCGGCTCGGACGATCTAGGCCTGGACCCGATGGGGCTCAACGAGACCGACACCTTCCTCGTGCTGCAGCCAAAGGACCAGTGGCGCGGCAGCAAGGAAGACATCGCCACTGCCATCCGCCGCGTCATGGAGCGCTTCCCGGGCGTGGTGTATGGCTTCACCCAGCCCATCGAGATGCGCGTCTCGGAGATGCTGACCGGCACGCGCGGCGACGTGGCGATCAAGGTGTTCGGCTTTGATCTCGGTGCCATCGACACCGCGGCGCAGGCCATTGCCGCGCGCGTGCGCAAGATCCCCGGCGCGGCCGAAGTCATCGCGCCCAGCAACGAGGGCGTGCAGTACCTCACGCTCGCGCTGGACCGCGCCGCCGTCGGCCGCGCGGGGCTCTCCGGCGATGCGCTGCAAGCGTTGCTGCGCGCACAGGTGGAGGGCGAGCGCATTGGTATCGTGCCGGAGGGCGCCGTGCGCACGCCGCTGATCCTGCGTGGCGGCGATAGCCTGCGGCAGACGCCGGAGACCTTCACCAGCTTGCAGGTGACGGCGCCGGACGGCACGCCCTGGCCGCTCACTTCACTGGCGCAGGTGCGGCGGGTGGAAGGGCCTGTGCGTATCAACCATGAAGACGGCCGGCGCTTTGCGGTGATCCAGGTCAGCGTGGAAGGCCGCGACCTGACCGGCTTCGTGCAGGAGGCGCAAACGGCCGTGGCGGGCCTGTCCGGACTGCCCAAGGGACTGCGCGTGGTCTGGGGCGGGCAGTTCGAGAACCAGCAGCGCGCCGCCGTGCGCCTTGCGCTGGTGGTGCCGCTGGCGCTGGGCGCGATCTTCCTGCTGCTGATGCTGACCTTCCGCTCGATCCGCCAGGCGGCGCTCGTCATCGCCAATATTCCGTTCGCGCTGGTGGGCGGCATCGCCGCGCTGCGGGTGGCGGGCGAATACCTGTCGGTGCCGGCCTCGGTCGGCTTCATCGCGCTCCTGGGCATTGCCGTGCTCAACGGCGTGGTGCTGGTCTCGCATTTCAATACCTTGCTGGAGGAAGGGCGGCCAATGGCCGAGGCGGTGCGAATCGGCGTGCGCGACCGCTTGCGTCCGGTCCTCATGACCGCCTGCATCACGGCGCTGGGGATGATTCCGCTGCTGCTGGCGACCGGGCCGGGCTCGGAGATCCAGCGTCCGCTGGCCATCGTCGTCTCGGGCGGGCTGGTCAGCTCCACGGCGCTGACCTTGCTGCTGTTGCCGCTGTTGTTCGAGCGCTTCGGCGTGGCGCGGTCGCGCGAGGATAGGCAAGGCCGCATGGCACTAGGAGAGGCGCAATGAGGATCGTATCGAGCAAGATGGCGGTGGCTGCCGTCCTGTCGGTCGCCGCCGGCATGTCGGGCACCGCCAGGGCGCAAGCTGACATGTCCTCCGAAGCCGGCGTCCTGCCTCTTGAGTCCGCCGTGCGCGACGCCGTCGGCCAGTCGCCGGACGTGCAGATGGCCGAGGCCCGCCGCGATGCGGTGCTGGCCCGCGCGGACGGCATCCGTGCCGGCACCGCCGAGGCCGTGGTGCGCGCCATCGGGCAGCGGCGCCAGGTGCGCGAGCCGTCCGACCGGTTTGCCGAAGGGCAACTGGCGCTGGAGCGACCGCTGCGGCTATGGGGCAAGGCCGACGCCGATGGCGCGCTGGCCGATGCCACGGTGCAGTCCGGGCAGCTCGCCGTGATGGATGCGCGCCATGAAGTCTCGCGGCAGATCCTGTCGCTGTGGTTCGGGGCGCTGCGCGCGCAACAGGCGCGGCTGGCGGCGCAGAGCAACGACAGCCTGGCCGGCGAGCTGGCGGCCGTGACCGCGCGCCGGGTGCAGGCCGGCGATGCGGCGCCCATGGACCATGAGCTCTTGCTGGCCGAGCGTGCCCGCACCGCTGCCGCGCTGGCCAG
>NZ_JBIUHC010000181.1:0-19076 GCF_044627735.1 Cupriavidus sp. CuC1
GGATGAATAGCTGTCCGGTGGAGATGGGTGTAGGGAGAACAGCTAGTTGTTCAAAAAATGTGGGCACACCCAAGCCCCTCAGAGGGAGAGGGCCGGGGAGAGGGGTGGCTTAGCTAGGAGCCACTTCAAGCGAAGCCCGCGGTGTTTTCCAGTCGCTGTTGCTAGCGCAACGCGCCCCTGCTGGCCGGGTTCCCCCCAGGGAGACCGCATACACCGGCTGCCCATCCCAGCGCAATTCCCGATCCTCCCGGCACCAATGCCCGAGGCACAGGAGCGCTTGCCGTCAGCGGCACCGCGAATGGGCACACCCCCACCACGCCGCCGGGTATTGGTGCGCGCCCTCTTCCGCCATTCATCCCAGGCGGGCATGCACGCGCCAGACTGAGGCAAAAACGCGCCCAAAAGTCCGAAAAACTACCCTCCCCGCGGTGGCACAGATACTGCTGTATACCCTATCGAACATATTTGAAATATGTTGCTAATATATTTACGAGCCCGGGGAGCAAGCCGGGAAATGCGATCCGTCCACACCTGACACCGAAGGAGTTCCCATGAGCAATCCACGCTGGCAAGGCGTCTTCCCGGCCATCACCACCAAGTTCCACGCGGACGAAAGCCTTGACGCCGCCGGTACCGCGCAACACATCGAGTTCCTCATCAAGAACGGGGTCCACGGCCTCGTCACCTGCGGCTCGCTGGGCGAAGCCAGCACGCTGAGCCGGGAAGAAAAGCTCCAGGTAGCAGACATTGCCGTCAAGACCAGCAACCGCCGGGTGCCGGTGCTGGCCAATGTCTCGGAGACAAGCACAAGGGACGCCCTGCGCTATGTAAAGGCCGCGGTGGAGCTGGGCGTGGATGGCTTCATGGTCATGCCGTCCGTCATTTATGTGGCCGACGCGCGCGAGGCCATGCAGAACGTGCGCACCATCGCGCAAGCCGCCAAGAAGCCCGTCATGGTCTACAACAACCCGGTGGCTTACCGCGTGGACCTGAAGCCCGAACACATGGCGGAGCTGGCGGATTGCGAATGGATTGTCGCCATCAAGGAGAGCACGGACAACATCCGCCGCATCACCGACCTGCGCAATACGGTCGGCGACCGTTACCAGCTGTTCCTGGGCGTGGACGACCTGTCGTACGAAGGCCTTGCCCTTGGCTGCGACGGCCTGCTGGCCGGCCTGGTCACCTCGTTCCCGCGCGAGACGGTGGCGCTCTATGACCTGGTCAAGGCCGGCAACTACACCGAGGCCCTCAAGCTCTACCAGTGGTTCACGCCGCTGCTGCATCTCGATGTCTCGACCAAGCTGGTGCAGAACCTGAAGCTGGTGGAAACGCTGGTTGGCGTGGGCAATGAAAACGTCCGCCGCCCGCGCCTGCCGCTGGTGGGCGCCGAGCGCGAGGCCATCGAGCAGATCGTTGCCAAGGCGCTGGCCACGCGCCCGGCGAAGTATCAATCCGTGGCCTGAGCCCCGCATGCCGCGGCGTCCCGTCCCGGCCAGCGTCTTTCTCGCGCATCCGATCACTCGTTCATTCGACCCTCCGCATGACCCAGGACATCATTCTCGAGACGAAGGAACTCACCAAGGAGTTCCGGGGCTTCGTTGCCGTGCGCAACGTGGATCTGAAAGTCAGGCGCGGCTCGATTCACGCGCTGATTGGCCCCAATGGCGCAGGAAAGACGACGGTATTCAACCTGCTCACCAAGTTCCACATCCCGACGCAGGGCAGCATCCTGTTCAACGGGGATGACATCACGCAGGAGAAGCCGTCCCGGACGGCGCGCCGCGGCATCGTGCGTTCCTTCCAGATATCGGCGGTGTTCCCACAGTTGACGGTACTGGAGAACGTGAAGGTAGCGCTGCAGCGCAAGCTCGGCGTCGACTACCACTTCTGGCGCTCCATCGGCACGCTTGGCGCGCTGAACAAGCCCGCGCATGCGCTGCTGGAGCAGGTCGGCCTTGCCGCCTTTGCTTCGGTGCTGGCGGCGGACCTGCCCTACGGCCGCAAGCGCACGCTGGAAATCGCCACCACGCTGGCACTGGACCCGGAAATGCTGCTGCTCGACGAGCCCACGCAGGGCATGGGGCATGAAGACGTCGACCGCATCAAGGATCTCATCAAGACGGTGTCGGCCAACCGCACCATCCTGATGGTGGAACACAACATGAAGGTGGTGGCGGACATCAGCGACACCATCACGGTACTGCAGCGTGGCGAAATCCTTGCCGAAGGCCCCTACGCCACGGTCTCGGTCGATCCGGCGGTGCGCGAAGCCTATATGGGGACCGAAGACCATGCATGACCACGCTCGCTCCGTGCAGCCGATGCTGTCGATCCGCAACCTTCACGCCTGGTACGGAGAGTCCCACGTACTGCAGGGCATCAACCTGGAAGTGATGCCCGGCGAGTGCGTGACCCTGCTGGGCCGCAACGGCGCGGGCCGCACCAGCACGCTGCGCGCCATCATGGGCCTGGTAGGACGGCGCACAGGGTCGATCCAGCTGGAGGGCAAGGAAGTCATCGGCCTGCCGCCGCATAAGGTGGCGCACCTGGGGGTGGGCTACTGCCCGGAGGAACGGGGCATCTACGCCTCGCTCAGCACCGAGGAGAACCTGACCCTGCTGCCCAAGGTCGGCAACGACGGCATGTCGGTCGAGCAGATCTACGGCATGTTCCCGAACCTGAAGGAGCGCGCCGGCAACCCCGGCACGCGGCTCTCCGGCGGCGAGCAGCAAATGCTGGCGATGGGCCGCATCCTGCGTACCGGCGCCAACCTGCTGCTGCTCGATGAGATCACCGAAGGCCTGGCCCCGGTCATCGTGCAGAAACTGGGAGAGGTGATCCGCGAGTTGAAGGCGCGCGGCTTCACGCTGGTCCTGGTGGAACAGAACTTCCGCTTCGCCAAGCACCTGGCGGACCGCCACTACGTGATCGAGCACGGCGAGGTGGTGGAGGTGATCGAGCGCGCGGAGGTGGAGGCCAAGCAGGATCGCCTCAATGCGTTGCTGGGTATCTAGCGGCCGCATCCCGGATCCATCCGCAATCCATCTGCATCCGGCTCGCATTCATCTCGCATTCATCTCGCATCCATCTCGCATTCAGTTGGCATTCAGTTAGTACGGCAGATCGTTTTTCCACGAATCCCCTAATGGAGTCAAAGTCATGAAGCTCAAAGAATTCGCGGCGGCCGCGGCCGCTTGCCTTGCCTGCACCGCGCATGCGCAGGTCAGCGACGACACGGTCAAGATCGGCGTGCTCAACGATCTCTCCGGCGTGTACTCGGACCTTTCCGGGCAGGGATCCGTGATTGCCGCGCGGCTGGCGGTGGAAGAGATGGGCGGCAAGGTGCTGGGCAAACCCGTGGAAGTGGTCTTCGCCGACCACCAGAACAAGCCGGACGTGGCGGCCAACCTGGCCCGCAGCTGGTTCGACCAGGGCAAAGTCGACATGGTGACGGACTTCCCCACGGCATCGACGGCGCTGGCGGTGATGGAAATCGCCAGGCAGAAGAACCGTGTCACCATGCCCTCTTCCGGCCTGGCCACCGCGATCCTGGGCGAGAAATGCTCGCCCCTGAACGCGCAGTGGACGGCCAACACCTACGCGCTGGCTGCCGGCACGGCCCGGGCGCTGGTCAAGGAAGGCAAGAAGACCTGGTACTTCATCACCGCCGACTACACCTTTGGCCACTCGCTCGAACGCGATGCCACCCAGGTCATCAATGCCGATGGCGGCAAGGTGCTGGGCATGTCGCACCACCCCTTCCCGGGCAATGACTTCTCATCGTTCCTGCTCAAGGCGCAGGCGTCCAAGGCGGACGTGATCGCGCTGGCCAATGCCGGCAACGACACGGTCAACGCCATCAAGCAGGCGAACGAGTATGGCATCACCCGCAAGCAGATCGTTGCGCCGCTGCTGACGTATATCTCGGACATCCATAGCATCGGCCTGGAGAAGGCGCAGAACATGTACCTCACCGAAGCCTTCTACTGGGACTACGACGAGCCGTCGCGCGTGTGGTCGCGCAAGTTCTTCGAGAAGGCCAAGCGCATGCCCACCGCGGCCCAGGCTGGCGTGTACTCGGCGACGCTCAGCTACCTGAAGGCGGTGCAGGCTGCCGGCACCGACGAGGCCAAGGCGGTGATGACGCAGCTGCGCAAGATGACGATCAACGATGCGGTGATCCGCAACGGCAAGCTGCGCGAGGATGGTGCGCTGGTGCACGACATGCTGCTGTTGCAGGTCAAGCGGCCGGCGGAGTCCAAGGCGCCGTGGGACTACTACAAGGTCAAGGCTGTGCTGAAGGGCCCCGACGTGTTTCCGCCGATCAATCCGGCCTGCCCGATCACCAGGTAGGCCAAGCGCGTTATCCGGCCAGGGCCCCGTGCGGGCTGGCTGGCCACTTGCCTACCCTTTTCCTGCACACACCATGTCCGATATCACTTCGCAGGCCTTGCTGGCCCAGTTGCTGGTTGGCCTGATCAACGGCTGCTTCTACGCCATGCTGAGCATGGGCCTGGCCATCATCTTCGGCCTGCTCAATATCATCAACTTCGCGCATGGCGCGCAGTTCATGGTTGCCGCGTTCCTCACGTGGATGGGCTTCACCCAGCTCCCCGCGTTGCTGGGCACCGAGTTCAGGATCAACTTCTGGCTAGCGCTGGTGCTGGCGCCAATCCTGGTGGGCGCCGTCAGCATCTTGCTGGAAAAGACCCTGCTCAAGCGGCTTTACCATATGGACCACCTCTACGGGCTGCTGCTCACCTTCGGCGTCTCGCTGATGCTGGAGGGATTGTTCCGGCACTTCTACGGGATCTCCGGCGCCAGCTATGATCCGCCGCCCCTGCTGCAAGGCGGCGTGGATCTTGGCTTCATGTACCTGCCGGTCTACCGCGCCTTCGTGGTGGTGTTCTCCCTGGCGATCTGCGCCGGCACCTGGTACCTGTTCGAGCGGACCAAGCTGGGTGCGCTGCTGCGCGCCGGCACGGAGAACCCCAAGCTGCTGCAGGCCTTTGGCGTCAACATCCCGCTGATGATCACGCTGACGTACGGCTTTGGCGTGGCGCTGGCGGGCGTGGCCGGGGTCATGGCGGCGCCGACCATGCAGATCAATCCGCTGATGGGATCGAACCTGCTCAACATCGTCTTTGCCGTGGTAGTGATCGGCGGGCTGGGTTCCATCCTCGGCGCCATCCTGACCGGCCTGGGCCTTGGCCTGATCGAGGGCCTGACCAAGCTGCTGTACCCGGAAGCGTCCACCGTGGTGGTGTTCGTCATCATGGCCCTGGTGCTGCTCACGCGTCCCGCCGGCCTGTTCGGCAAGGAGAATTAAGGTGAATAAGCTGAATGGTGTGAATAGTGTGAAGGGTGTGAAGGGTGTGAAGGGTGTCCCTCTATCCATCCGCATCCTGCTGGTACTGCTGGTGCCCGCCCTGCTAGCCCCCGCCTTCCCGGACATCGTCTACCCGGTGTTCATCATGAAGGTGCTTTGCTTCGGACTGTTTGCGCTCGCCTATAACCTGCTGATCGGCTTTACCGGCCTGACCTCCTTCGGGCATGCGGCGTTCTTCGGCTGGTCCGGCTACACCACCGGCATCCTGATGATCCGCCTGGCCGACAAGGGCCTGCCGGTGGAGCTGGCGATCCTGGCGGGCGTGCTGGTTGCCACGGCCATCGGGTTCGTCATCGGCAGCCTGGCGATCCGCCGCACGGGCATCTATTTCTCGATGATTACGCTGGCGCTGTCGCAGGTCGCGTACTTCCTGGCCGTGCAGATTCCCTGGACGGGCGGCGAGGACGGCATGCAGGGCATTCCGCGCGGCAAGCTGCTGGGCTTCATCGACCTGGCGTCCGACAACCACATGTATTATTTCACCCTGGCTGTCTTCGTACTGGGCTTCCTGGCGATCCATCGCATCATCAACTCGCCGTTTGGCCAGGTACTCAAGGCGCTGCGGGACAATGCCCCCCGCGCCGTCTCGCTGGGCTACGACACTGACCGCTGCAAGCTCTACGCCTTCATGCTTTCCGCAGCGCTCGCCGGGCTGGCGGGCTCGGTCAAGGCGCTGGTGCTGCAGCTCGCGTCGCTCAACGATGTCATGTTGTCGACGTCGACCGAGGTCTTGCTGATGACCTTGCTGGGCGGCCTGGGCACGGCATGGGGGCCGGTGGTCGGCGCAGCCCTGGTGGTCAGCCTGCAGAACTACCTCGCCGCGCTGGGCGGCATGGTCACCATTATCATCGGGTTCACTTTTGTTGTATGCGTGTCGTTCTTCCGGCTGGGGATCGTGGGAGAACTGCAGGCATGGCTGGAACGTCGTCAAACCAAGAGAGACAATGCATCATCCTTCCCGACCATCCGTAGCAAAGCGCCGGGCCGCTGACGTTGCATACGACGCCATTGAAGCGCTGATCTGCACCTTGCAGCTGACGCCAGGCAGCCCGGTCAACGAGGCCGAGCTGGCCGAGCTGACCGAGTTGGGCCGCACGCCCGTGCGCGAGGCACTGCTGCGCATGGTGTCCATCGGACTGATCGTGCAGCAGCCGCGGCGCGGCTTGCTGGTCTCCAATATCGACCTGGCGGATCATCTCGACGTGATCCAGACCCGCCGCGTGCTGGAACACGTCATCGCAGCATGCGCAGCGCGGCGGGCCAGCGCGGTGGAGCGCAAGGCCATCCTGGCCTGCGCGGAGCGCATGGAGAAAGCGGCGGTGCGCGGCAGGCTCGACGCCTATATGGAAGCGGACCGGGAGCTGGACGAAGTCACCCACCATGCCGCCCGCAACCATTCGGCGGTCAAGGCGGTCATTCCGCTGATCGTGCAATGCCGGCGGTTCTGGTACGCGTACCAGCACGAAGGCGAGATCAAGGAGGGCGCCCGCTTCCATATGGAACTGGCCCGGGGCATCGCCACAGGTGACGAAAAAGCCGCCCAAGCGGGAGCCGATGCGCTGCTGGACTACCTGGAGCGGTTTGCGCGCAGGGTCATCGACAACTGAGCGGTGCGGCACAGGATAAGGCGCCGCGCCAGCTTCCAGTCCGCGCCCAATGCCGCCCTGCCCAATGGCACCCGGAGCGGAAGTTCGGCGCTCTTCAAGGCGGACACTTCTTGCGGCGCCCCCACGACCAGGCCGACTGGCGGCTTTGGCCGGAGCACAGACGGGCCGTCCGACCCAGGGAGCGGACCATCGATGCGTTCTACAGCTTCCAGCCGGTCAAGGGCGGGATGCCGCGCGCCGATTTTCAGCTGATCCAGAACCCCGGCGACGCCATGACCGCGGGCCAACGAAAATCATCGGCACGCGCGTTCATGAGGAATTTTCGGTCGCGCCTGACGTCCAATGTTGTGACCCGGAGCGCTCTGCCTTGAGCGAGCCGGGCTTGGCTTAGCTACCAAAAGAGGAAACCAAGTGGACAGTTGTTCTAGTCGAATTTTGTATCGTTTCTAGGCAAGCCATCCGTCGTTCCCCGACCGCTGTCTTGCCTGCAAGGTAAGGCAGCGGTGTCATCAGGCCATTCGGCCAGCCCCGCTCCTTTGTCGTATCCCGCCAGAACCATCTGGCGCTGTGCTGCCCTGCGAACCGCGTTACAGCGTTATGGGGCAGTGAGGAGTCGAGCATGCGCAAGATTCTCACCCCACCTGGCCGGATGCTCGCCCTCATCGCGCGGCTGGCATTCCCTTCCCTCCTCCGGGTTGACCCAGGCACCTCCAGCATGGCGCCCACAAGCCATCCGCATTCTCGGCCTTCGGATGCGCGCGCGCCACAAACCAATCGGGAATTCGCCGACGCCGCCATTCGGATAAACCGGACCCTCCAATAACAGCGCCGTGCAGGCCGCAACGCCAGCGTCACCAACGAGCACAAGCATAAGTCCCGAGGAGAAAGAAAATGGCGAACTTCATTACCGACATGGCTGCCCCACCGCATCAAGAAGCGCTTGATGAGGCGCACGACGGTGACATTCGAGGCGCTCTGGGGACGATTTCCCAGCACGACACCGGCCCTCGCACCGGATGGCGCCAAAGGCTCAACACCCTACTCGCCATCCTTGGCCCCGGCCTCATTGTCATGGTGGGAGACAATGACGCCGGGGCCTTCGGTACCTATGCGCAGGCGGGGCAGAACTACGGCACGACGCTCTTGTGGACGCTGCTGTTGTTGATACCCGTGCTCTACGTCAATCAGGAGATGGTGGTGCGACTCGGCGCCGTGGCCCGCGTGGGTCACGCTCGGCTCATCTTCGAGCGCTTCGGCAGGCTATGGGGCAGCTTCAGCGTCATCGACCTGTTTCTCGTCAACGCGCTGACACTGGTGACCGAGTTCATTGGCATCAGCCTCGCGCTGGAGTACCTGGGAATCCCCCGCAGCTGGGGCGTTTGCGCTTCGGCGCTGCTCGTGATGCTGGCCGCTTCGACCGGAGATTTCCGGCGCTTTGAGCGGTTCGCCATGGGTCTTGTCGCCGGGAGCCTGACACTGATTCCTGTATTCCTGCTGGTGCACCCCGCCCTAGGCCAGGTCGCGCGAGGCTTCTTCGTCCCGGCCATGCCAGCGCATGCGCCACTGAGCGAGGTCATGCTGCTGATCATCGCTATCGTCGGCACCACGGTGGCACCATGGCAACTCTTCTTTCAGCAGAGCTACGTCATTGACAAGCGGATTACGACACGCTTCATCGGCTATGAGCAGACCGATCTCTGGCTGGGCATTGCACTCGTCATCGCTGGCGCGGTGGCCATGATTGCCTTCAGCGCCGAGGCGTTTCGCGGCACGGCCGGATTCGGAAACTACACCGACGCGCTGGGTACTGCCGTCGGGCTCGAGAAGCATTCGGGCCGGCTGACCGGCGTTCTGTTCGCCATCGCTTTGCTGGATGCGAGCATCATCGGCGCCTGCGCCGTCTCCCTGTCAACGGCGTATGCGTTGGGAGATGTCTTTGCCGTGCGCCATTCCCTGCACAGCAAGCCGGCGCAAGCCAAGGGCTTCTACGCCGTCTACTTCGGGCTAACCCTGCTGGCAGCCGGGCTGGTGCTGACGCCTGGCGTGCCGCTAGGGCTGCTCACCAATGCGGTCCAGTCCCTGGCTGGCATTCTCCTGCCCAGTGCCACGGTGTTCCTGCTATTGCTTTGCAATGACAAAGCCGTGCTCGGGCCGTGGGTCAATGGGCGCTGGACGAACTTGTTCACGGGCACGGTGGTGGCGGGCCTGGTCACGCTCTCCATCATCCTGACGGCATCGGTGCTAGTCCCGCAGATCGGCGAGCGGGCGATTCTGGGCATCTTGGTGGGGGGAGCCATGCTCGCGCTGATCGTGTCGGTTCTGGCTAAACTCTATGAGAAGCACCATGCGTCCGGGGAAACTCCCGCGAAGTTGCCCTATGTGGCTGACCGGGCCAGCTGGACCATGCCTCCTCTGGAGGCGTTGCCTGCACCGAGGCTTACGCTACTGAACAAGGTATGGATGTTCGTGTTGCGAGGCTACCTGCTTGTGGCGGCCGGGTTGGTCCTGGTCCGCATCGTCAATCTGGTAACGACTTAGTGCTGGAAACGCCCCCATCCATTTGCCTGGGGTGCCATACCGCAGGCGATTCGCGTGGTCATGTTCCTGGGAGATATGCCATGCATAGCGCACAAGCCATTGCCACGATCGAGGCCAATGCCCCCAACTACCTGGTGAGCCTTGAGGTAGACAACCATGTTCTCACGGGTGACGAACCGGCAAAGCTTGGCGGCGCAGACCGTGGCCCCGAGCCATTTGCGTTTGTGCTTTGCGGGCTCGTTTCGTGCACGGCGGCCACACTGAAGATGTACGCTGAGCGCAAGAAATGGGACCTCGGGCAGATACGTGTCTTTGCCACCTTCGAGCAACTCGGTCATGTCCGCTTCATCCTCCGGGAAGTCTCGGTGGATGGCAAACTTGGTGAAGCTGAACGTGCCCAACTCGCCGAGCTCTGTGAGCGAACCCCGGTGACATTGTTCTTGAAGGGCACCACAAGCATAGAAACGATACTCCAGTAGAAGGCAAGCCTCGGCCTGGTCGCCCGTGCGGCTTCAAAGCGCCTTCAATGCGGAAATTCGTGAATCGTACAATTTCCTGGCACAAGCGACATCCTGGCATTCGTTGCCCAGGAAGGCCGTTGTCTTGACGGTTGCGGGATCGGGTGCGGCAGTCGTCTGACTGGGTCCATTGGACTGGCCGCATCCCACCAGGGCGACACTGGAAAAAACAAGAGACACGGCCAGCAGTCCCCCGGTTGCGAACCTGCGCGACATCGATCTGCCCATAAATCACCCGGATGTTGTCTGAGTGCTTGAGTGCTTGAGTGCTTGAATCATTGCGGCCAAGACTGAACAGGCTCCTCCACGCCGAGTTTAGGCGCAGATTGGATGACGGCGCCGCCAAATGCGGTTGAGGGATCTGGCGGGAAGCGGCTGGACAGTGTCGGATGACTGCTGGAAGAACTCGCAATCGACCTGCCTGGCCATCACGCACGACCCAGCGCCCCGCCTTGGCGCACCCGGCTTGAACGCCCTAGAGCGTTCCGGTGCCTCTGTCCACGGTGATTGGTAATCTCCAACCCGCTGGCCATGCGTCAGCGGGCCAGCTATGTGCTGGCAAATCCATGCATGCACGAGGCATAATCGTGAAAACTGTGAAACTGGTTTCACCGAGACCTATCCTCCCTATGCCGCGCCCTGTGACTCAGCCCAAGTCCACCTCGAAACCCGCAGGGAAACTCACCATTCAGGACGTTGCCGCCTATGCGGGGGTTTCGAAAGCCACCGTTTCGCGCTACCTGAACCGGGGCGGCGAGCAGTTGTCCGCCGACGTGGAGGCGCGCGTCGCCGCGGCCGTACGCGCGCTGGGCTATAGCCCGAGTCCCATGGCGCAGGCGCTAAAGCGTGGCAAGTCACGCCTGATCGGGCTGGTGGTGGCGGATGTCTCCAACTCGTTCTCGGTGGCCGTGCTCCGTGGCGTGGAAAAGGCCTGCCGGGACGCCGGCTATATGGTGATGCTGTTCAATCTCGGCAATGACGAGCAACTGGAGCGCGAAGCCATTCGCTCACTGTCAGCCTACCGGGTCGAAGGCTTCATCCTGCACACGCTGGGCCACGACGCCGGCGCCCTCGCCGATGCCGCGCAGTTGGGCAAACCGGTAGTGCTGGTCGACCGTAAGGTTGGCGACGCGGAGGTCGACCTGGTCGCCCTGGACAACCTTTCCGCGGTCCATGCGGCTGCCGGGCACTTGCTCGAAGCCGGCTACCGGCACCTGCTCTTCATCAGCGAGCCAATCAAGGCGATCAGCTCGCGCAACGAGCGGGCCCGTGCCTTCCAGAACTTCATCGCGGAGCAGGCGGACTCGCTGAACGGGACCGTTTTCGAAGCCCGTACCAGCGATGACGACGGCCTGGATGAAGCGCTGCGCGCCCTGCGCCGTGGTGCCGGCAAGGCGCCCATAGCCGTACTGGCGGCCAACGCTGTGATATCGCTGCGCGTGGCAGGCGCAGCAGCCAGACTGGGGTGGCAGCTCGGCGTCGACCTCGGCCTGATCGGTTTCGACGATCCGGAATGGGCTGCCCTGGTCGGCCCCGGGTTGAGCACCATTTCCCAGCCGACCGACGATATCGGACGCGTCGCTACCAACTGCCTGATCGAGCGCCTGCAAGGCGCGCAGCTTGCGCCGCGCCAGGTCCTGTTGCCCGGGACCCTGGTCAAGCGCGGGTCGACACGCCGCGGCTGACAGGAACCCTGCAGTGGTTCCTTGCCGCGCGCCGGCGTAACGAGCGCCCGCCCTCTCCCCCAGCCCCTCTCCCGCGCGCGGGAGAGGGGAGCACGACAACGCAGATCCGGCTTGGTCAGCAAGCTGACAAACCTGAAGCATCAGCCGAAGCCGCCGAACGGACCAAAGCCGCGCGCCATGACGACGGGCTGCCTCTCCCTCTCCCCTCAGGGGGAGAGGGCCGGGGAGAGGGGTGGCTTAGCCAGGAGCCACTTCAAGCGAAGCCCGCGGTGTTTTCCAGCACGACAGCGTAACCACTCCCCCGCCCCCCCAAATCCGACCCCTAAGGGTTTCCACCGCTAGAGATCTGAAACCGGTTTCCTATAATTCTGAAACCGGTTTCAGAACCGTATTTGCCGAGCGCTGCGACGCCAGCGACACATTCCACAGAACGTGCAGGAGACATAGATGAATATCCAACGCTTGTTGCGCCACATGGCCGCGCCCGTGCTCACGTTGCTGGTCCTGGCGAGCGCCTCGATCGGGGTCCAGGCACAGACCGTCGCCGAGATCGTCAAGCGGGGCAAGGTCACCATCGGCGTGGTGACCGGTGCGCCGCCCTTCGGCACCACGGACGCCACCGGCAAGCCCGCCGGCTATGACGTCGATGTGGCCAACCTGCTGGGCAAGTACCTTGGCGTGCCGGTCGATATCGTGCCGCTCACTTCGCCCAGCCGGATTCCGGCGCTGGAAGCCGGCAAGGTCGATTTCCTGGTCGCTACCTTGGCGCCGACGCCCGAGCGGGCGCGGGCCATCATGTTCAGCTCGCCCTACAGCGCCTTCGAGCTGACCCTCTTCGCGCCTGTCGCAGCCAAGTACGCCAAGCTGGCTGAACTTGGGAAGAAGAAGGTTGGCGTGACACGCGGCACCACGCAAGACACGGCATTGACCCGGCTGGCCGTGCCGGGCATGAATATCGTCCGCTTCGAGGATGACGCCACCTGCGCGCAAGCGTTGATCAGCAACCAGGTCGACGCCATCGCCCTGCCCAGCACCACCGGCAACGAGATCATGAAGGCACGCGGCGCCGGCAAGTTCGACGCCAAGTTCGCCTTCTCGGTACAACCGAACTCGATGGCCGTGCGCAAGGACGCCTTCGAGCTGCGCCAGTGGCTCAACACCACCATCTCCTACGTCAAGCTCAATGGCGAACTCGACGCCATTGCACAGAAGTGGACCGGCAAGCCACTGCCCGCGCTGCAGACGTTCTGAACCCGGCAAGCCCGACGTTGCGCGCCAGCGCCAGCCGGCGCGCCAGGAGACCCGCATGAACTACCAATTTGAATGGACCCCGGTGTTGTCGCAGCTGGATCGCTTCGCGGAGGGCGCGGCCATGACGCTGGCGCTCAGCTTCGGCTCGATCCTGCTAGGCACCCTGGTCGGTACCGCCGGCGCCATTGCCGCGGCTTTCGGCGGTCCCTGGCTCCAGCGCGCCGCCAGGGCGTACGTCGAGGCCATCCGCAACACGCCGTTCCTGATCCAGCTCTTCATCATCTTCTTCGGCTTGCCTACCGTCGGCCTGCAGATCGATGCCATCACCGCAGCGGTGATTGCCATGACCGTCAACCTCGGCGCCTACTCGACCGAGATCATCCGGGCCGGCCTGCAGGCGGTTCACCGCTCGCAACTCGAAGCCGCCGCGGCGCTGGGCATGACACGCTGGCAATTGATCCGCCACGTCGCCCTGGTGCCGGCCTTCGAGAAGGTCTATCCGGCACTGACCAGCCAGTTCACGCTGATGATGCTGACCTCGAGCGTAGTGTCGGCGATTTCGGTGGAAGAGTTGACGGCGGTCGCAAGCCAGATCGATTCGCAGACCTTCCGCACCTTCGAGAGCTACATCCTCGTCATGTTCATCTATATCGGGCTGGCACTGCTGCTGCGCGCCATGTTCGCCCTGATCGGCAATCTCGTTTTCAGGCGGCGCCGCGTGGTGGCACGCGCTAGAAAGGTCGCGCGCACTGCCCGCGTTCAGCCCATGGCGCATGCGCAGCTGACGCCGGCGGTTGCAGGGAGCGCAAAATGATCACCGAGTTCTCCTGGAATCATCTTGAAATCCTGCTCCTGGCAGCACGCTGGACGCTGTGGGTGACCTTGCTGGCCGCTATCGGCGGCACGCTGGCCGGCTTCATGGTGGCGCTGGCGCGCACCTCGAGAAGCGCCTTCCTACGCCTCGCCAGCACGGTCTATATCCAGGTCGTGCAAGGCACGCCCGTGCTGATCGTGCTGTTCCTGAGCTACTACGGCCTCTCCGTGCTTGGCCTCAAGCTGTCGCCGATGGTCGCGGCCATGCTGGCGATGTCGATCTACGCCAGCGCCTATCTTGGCGAGATCTGGCGCGGCTGCATCGAGGCCGTGCCGCAAGGGCAGTGGGAGGCCAGCGAAGCGCTCGCCCTCACCCGCTGGCAGCAACTGCGCTTTGTCGTGCTGCCGCAAGCCGTCCGGCTGGCCCTGCCGCCCACGGTGGGCTTCTCGGTCCAGCTGGTCAAGAACACCTCGATCACTTCCATCATCGGCGTCATCGAACTGACCCGCGCCGGCCAACTGATCAACAACGCGACCTTCCAGCCCTTCGCGGTCTTCGTCGTCGTCGCACTTATCTACTTCGCGCTTTGCTTCCCGCTTTCGTCGGCAGCCAGGCGCATGGAAAGGAGGCTCCATGTCCATCGTTGAAGCACGAGACGTGCACAAGTCGTACGGCCCCGTCGAAGTCCTGAAGGGCGTGTCGTTTGCCATCGAACCGGGCCAGGTGGTCGCCATCATCGGCCGCAGCGGCTCCGGCAAGAGCACCATGCTGCGGTGCCTGAACGGGCTGGAGACGATCAACGCCGGCAATATCACGGTCGCCGGCCACAAGCTGGATCACGACAGGAAGCGATTGCTCGACCTGCGCCGCGACGTAGGCATGGTATTCCAGAGCTACAACCTCTTTCCGCACCTGACCGTGGGCGAGAACATCGCGCTGGCGCCGTCCATCGTGAAAAAGATGGCCGCGGGCAAGATCGACGGCATCGTCGATCAGGTGCTGACCCAGGTCGGCCTGCTGGACAAGAAGGACTGCTACCCCGAGCAGCTCTCGGGCGGCCAGCAGCAGCGCGTGGCCATCGCCCGTTCGCTGGCGATGGAACCGAAGGTGATGCTGTTTGACGAGGTGACCTCCGCGCTCGATCCGGAGCTGACGGCGGAAGTGCTGCGTGTGATGGAAAACCTGGCCGCCTCCGGCATGACCATGGTGCTGGTGACGCATGAGATGGAGTTCGCGCGCCGCATGGCGCATACCACCATCTTCATGCACCAGGGCAAGGTGCATGAGGCGGGCCCGTCAAAGGCGCTGTTCGCGCAGCCGCGGACACCGGAACTGCAGCAATTCCTGAGCGCTGGAGCACTGAAATGACCCAGCGGCAACAAGGTAGCTCTTCCCCGCCGCCGGTGCTGATTTCGCTCACCGCCTATGGCGCCGACCTCGCCCGCCGCGACGGACAGGCCGCGCTGGCGCGGATTGCCGCGGCAGCAGGCGCGGACGGCGTGGAATACCGCGGCGAACTCCAGCGTGGCCACAAGGATGAAGTCAGGGAACAGCGCGAGGTCGCCGAGCAGCACGGGCTGGCCGTGGTCTGGTCGAGCCCGGAAGGCCTCTGGAGCGAAGCCGGCAGCCTCGATGCCGCCGCGCTCGACCGCGCCTTCGCGACGGCGCTGGCGATCGGTGCCACCCGGGTCAAGATGTCGCTGGGCGGCTACCGCGAAGGCACGGCGCTTGAAGGGTTGCTCCCGTGGTTGCGCCACGACGGCATCGAACTCGTCGTGGAGAACGACCAGACCGCCCGTGCCGGCACCGTACCGCCGCTGCGCGACTTCCTCGCGCGTACCACGGCCCTCGGCAAGCGCGTGCCGATGACCTTCGATATGGGCAACTGGCACTGGACGGGCGAGGATCCGCTCGATGCCGCGCAGGCCTTCGCCGCCCAGGTCGGCTACGTGCACTGCAAAGGCGTGCTGCGCACGCCTGCCAAGTGGATCGCGGTGCCGCTGGACCAATCGGCGGCCCCGTGGCGCAGCGTATTGCGCCGCCTGCCCGCCGACGTTGCGCGTGCCATTGAGTTTCCGCTGCAAGGGCAAGACCTGGAAGACCTGGTGCAGGTCACGCGTAGTCATGTCGAACTGCTGCGCTCGGTGGAGATCCCCGCATGAGCCCCGATCTTGACATCGATCTTGACGTGGTAACGCTGGGCGAGGCGATGCTGATGCTGGTGGCCGGCGAAGCCGGGCCTCTCGAAGGCGTGCAGACCTTCCACAAGCGCACCGCAGGTGCCGAGACCAATGTGGCCATTGGCCTGTCGCGCCTGGGCCTGAGGGTCGGTTGGGCCAGCCGCCTGGGCGATGATTCGATGGCGCGCTACCTGCTCGGTGAAATGCGCCGGGAAGGCGTGGATTGCAGCCAGGTGGTGTGCGAGCCCGGCGAGCGTACGGGTTTTCAGTTCAAGGGCCGGGTCGACGACGGCAGTGATCCGCCCGTCGAGTACCACCGCCGCGGCTCGGCGGCGAGCCGCATGCACCCTGCTCACATCGACGACAGGTGGTTGCGGCGCTCACGGCACCTGCACGTCACCGGCGTGTTCCCTGCGCTCGCCGAAGGCACGCAGGCCGCCACGCGCCAGGCCATCTCCACCATGCGGGCTGCCGGCCGCACGATCTCGTTCGATCCCAATTTGCGGCCCGCCTTGTGGGCCACGCCCGAGATGATGCGCGAGACGCTGAACGACCTGGCACAACAGTGCGACTGGGTGCTGCCCGGCATCGAGGAAGGCCGCTTCCTCACCGGGCATGCCGAGCCGGAACGCATTGCCGCCTTCTACCGTGAACGCGGTGCCAGGCTGGTAGTCGTGAAGCTGGGCGCAGACGGCGCCTACTTCGATGGCGAGGCCGGCACCGGCCATGTCCTGGCGTTCAGCGTCGAGCGTGTTGTCGACACCGTTGGCGCCGGCGATGGCTTTGCCGTGGGCGTCATCAGCGCGCTGCTGGAAGGCCGGCCGGTGGCCGACGCCGTCCGGCGAGGCGCATGGATCGGCGCGCGGGCGGTGCAGGTATGGGGCGATACGGAAGGCCTGCCGACCCGTGCCCTGCTGGCTGCCGCCAGCCTGTGAAACCACAGCAAGGATTTCCTATGCGCAAGAATGTACTGGTGTTCCGTCCCATTCCGCATGACCTTCTCGCCAGGATCGAGTCTGAGCATGACGTGATCGTCGCCGACCCGCGCCAGCCGGCACAGCAGCCGGCCTTTCGCGCCGCGCTGGCAACCGCCCACGGCCTGATCGGCTCCAGCGTCAAGCTCGGCGCGGCCGAACTGGCCGACGCCGGCCAGCTGGAGGTGATTTCGAGTATCTCGGTGGGGGTCGACAACTATGACCTTGCCTGCCTGCGCCAGCGCGGGATTGCGCTGTGCCATACGCCCGGCGTACTCACTGAAACCACCGCCGACACCGTCTTTGCTCTCATCATGGCAACCAGCCGCCGCCTGGTCGAACTTGCCGCCCATGTACGCGAAGGCCGATGGGCTGCCAATATCGGTGAGAACCTGTTCGGCTGGGACGTTCACGGCAAGACCCTGGCGATCCTCGGCTTCGGGCGCATCGGCCAGGCGGTGGCGCGCCGCGCGGCGCTTGGCTTCGGCATGGAAGTGCTCTACGTCAACGAGATGGCCGGGGAACCGCCCGATCTCGTGGGACGCGCCACCCGGACGGACCTCGACGACGCCTTGCGGCGAGCCGATGTCGTCGCCGTCACGCTGCCCCTGACCGAGAGCACGCGCGGCTTGATGGGCCGGCGCGAGTTCGCGCTGATGAAACCGGGCGCCATCTTTGTCAACGGTGCCCGCGGCCAGATCGTGCAGGAAGGCGCGCTGCTCGATGCGCTCGACAGCGGCCACCTGCGCGCGGCCGGGCTCGACGTCTTCGCCACCGAGCCGCTGCCGCTGGATTCGCCGCTGCGCAGCCATCCGCGGGTGATGGCCCTGCCCCATATCGGCTCGGCCACGCACGAGACCCGTCGCGCCATGGCCGAACTGGCCACCCGCAATCTGCTGGACGCGCTGGCCGGCCGGCCACCCGCCGCGCGCTTCGATCTGTCAGCCCATGCCGCCTAGGCCGCGGTCCAATTTCCCCCGCAAGGACAATCCGCAATGCCCCGTTCCATTCCCACGCTGTGCGGCTCGATCATGGGCGAGCCCTTCACCTTCAACGTGCGCATCCACAACGCTGCCTATCGGGCGCTCGAGATCGACTACACCTTTGTGTGCTTCGGCGTGCAGGACGTGCCTGGCGCCGTGCAATCGATCCGGGCGCTGGGCGTGCGCGGCATGAACGTGTCGATGCCGCACAAGCAGGCCGTCATCCCCCACCTCGACCGGCTCGACGAGACCGCGCGCGCCATTGGCGCGGTCAATACCATCAACAATATCGATGGCGTGCTGACCGGCTACAACACCGATTGCATCGGCGCCGTGCGTGCCTTCGAGGAGGTCACCGGACTGGCGGGCAAGCGCATCGCGCTGCTTGGCGCTGGCGGCGCCGCGCGTGCCATGGCCTACGGCTTGGTTGAGGCCGGCGCCGCAGTGACCGTGTTCAATCGCACCGCGGCGCGCGGCGAGGAACTGGCCGCCTCGCTTGGCCTGCGCTTCGGTGGCGCCTTGGCCGACTTCCGTGCGGCAGACTTCGACATGCTCGCCAACGCGACGGCCGCCGGCTTTCGCGCACCCGATGTCAACCCTGTCACGGGGCAGCTCGCATCCCATTTGATTGTCATGGATGCTGCGTTTATCCCGGTCAGGAGCAAACTGATCCGGGATGCCGCCGCGCTTGGCTGTCGCACCATCGACGGCACGCGCATGATGTTGCACCAGGCATGTGCCCAGGTCGAGTTCTACACCGGCTGTGCACGCGCGCCGATCGAGGCGATGGAGGCGGCGCTGCTCGAGGAGATCGCACGCCTGTCTTAGAAACTATCATCCAGCTCAAGGGGGCGATCGCGGACGGCAAGCAGCAGGCGGCGGGCAAATCGCGTCTGTTGAAGATTGGCTTTCTCGGCGGCAGGCTCTATGAACGGCACCAACCGTTGGTTACCGAATCCAGGGCCGCGCACCCCGAGTAGGTTGGGGGAAGTGTGCGATGTGTATTGCTTGTGGCCCGCTGACGCGGGGGTGTCTCTTGTGGGCGGGGTTTTGATGCTTCTAAACACAACGTCTTAAATAATGCAGCATAGTCGTCGTAGTACCTCGTTTGGTCTCTTCCATTGCTGGAAGCAG
>NZ_JBIUHC010000182.1:0-18968 GCF_044627735.1 Cupriavidus sp. CuC1
CTTCCATGGCGAGCGCCGCTGGCGAGGCCGGGACCAGCGCGGCGCCCGCATCCGCGCCGCCTGCCACGCAGGCCGCGGCGCCCCCCGACAACGTTCGCTATTCGGCGCCCCCACCCACGCTGCTGCACTACGCCAGCTTCGTCAACGGCGTGCAGAACCCGGATGGCCTGATCCGCTGGCAGCACGATGGCGCGCGTTACCAGCTCGCGGTGGAAACGCGCGTGTTGTGGTTCCGCTTCGCTTTTCACAGTACCGGCGCGCTCAGCGAGCGCGGCCTCGCGCCCGAGCGTTATGAGGAGAGCCGCCGCAACCGCGTTGAGGCGGCACGCTTCGATCGCGCCGCCGGCTCGCTCGTCTTCGAGGGGCGCGGCAAGCAGGAGCCGTTGCCCGCCGCGGGCCAGGACCGTTTCAGCGTGTTCCTGCAACTGGTGGGGCTGGTGCGGGGCAATCCGCAGCGCTACGCCACGCCCGGCGTGACGGAAACCTTCGATGTGGCGGATACGCGTGACCTGGAGCCCATGCAGGTGCAGTATGTGGGGGAAGAGGATGTGGATACCGGCCGCGCCACCGTGCGGGCCAAGCACTTCGTGCGCCTGCCGCGTCATGCCAACGATCGCCGGCGCGTGGAGGTGTGGCTGGCGCAGTCGCTGCAATGGATGCCGGTCCAGCTGCGCCAGACGGAGCCCGACGGCACCCAGATCGAGCTCGTCTATCGCGACAGCGAACCGCTGCACTGAGTCTTGAAGCCGTGCCCGGGCCGTCCTCAAGCCGTCCGCAAGCCGTCCGCAAGCTGCGGCATCGGCCGCCGCTGTGGTTCACCGTGTTTTCACCAACAACCGGAGACCCGTCATGAGCGCCACCCTGCCACCATCCGAAACCCGCCGCGTGCGCGTGGGCGAAATCAGCCTGCACGTTCGCATCGACGGGGGCGACGGCCCCTGGGTGGTCCTGGCGCATGCGCTGGGCGCCAATCACACCTTGTGGGACGCCACGGCGCGCCACTTGGCGCCGCGCTACCGCGTGCTGCGCTACGACCTGCGCGGGCACGGCCAGAGCGATGCGCCGATCGGCGCCTACTCGATGATCCGCCTGGCCGACGACGTGGCCTGCCTGATGGATGCGCTGGAGGTGCCGGCCGCGCATTTCGTCGGGGTCTCGGTGGGCGGCATGATCGGCCAGACCGCGGCCGTGCGCCATCCCGAGCGTTTGCTGTCGCTGACCCTGGTCGACACCGTCAACCGCACGCCGCTGGATGCCCACCCGATGTGGCATGAGCGCATCGGCCATGTGGAAGCGCACGGCATGGCGGGTGTTGCCGACAGCACCATGCAGCGCTGGCTCAGCGCGGCGTTCCGGGGCGCGCATCCGCAGGAGGCGGCCCGCGTGCGCGAGATGCTGCTGGCCACGCCCGTGCACGGCTACGTGGGAACCAGCCTGGCCATCATGGCATTCGACCTGGCCGGGGCGATTCCCCGCATTCATTGCCCTACCCTGGTAGTGGCCGGCGAGGAGGACCTGGGGGCGCCGCCGGCGCTGGCACGCGAGATTGCCGCCGCCATTCCCGGTGCCCGGCTCGAAATCCTGCCGCACGCGGCGCACCTTGCCCATATCGAGCAGGCCGATCGCTTTCACGCCGTGCTCGATGCTTTTCTCGGCAATGCGGCTTGCGGCGCACAGTGTGACGTACCCTGAGACGAACCGTCGCTATCAGGGCAGAACAGCGGGCGATATCTTTCCCACCAAACTCAAGAACTTGCTGGGGCGGCCGTTGCCCAACGTAGTGAGGGAACGCTTAAAACCTGCGGTTTGCCGAAGCAGAACTTGAAAACACGGCAAACACCCTCAGCTTGGAGGTGAAATCGCGGAGGGCAACCGGCCAATGTGCCGGTTATCGAAATAATCAGTCGCCCGCCGCTTGACCCATGACAGCCAGGAGGTATGCCATGCAAATGATCTACAACAGCGACAATTACTGCATTGTCGAGTTTGGTGCGGATGTCGAGCATGCGCCTCTTGCCTCTGGCGGCTATGAAATCGTGGACAAGAACCTGAAACGCGAGATTTTCCTCGGTGGCCAGATGGCCGAGAGCTTTCGCGCGGACGTGGCGCGTCTGATCGAAAGCGAGCCGTCGGTCGAAGAGGTGGATGATTTCCTTGGCAAGTTCGATACAGTGATGATTCACCCGCTAGTGATGCACTAGGCTCCGCGGTTGCCTTTGCCGGCTTTCCGTCGTGCGACGGGCCGGCAAGCCAAGCCATAGAGAAAATAGCAAGAAGCCCGCGCATTGCGCGGGCTTCTTGCTTTCAGGATCCGTTCCCGGCCACTTCCCAGCCATTCAATACTGTTCCCAGGGCAGCCCGGCATGGCGCCAGCCGTTGAGCGTGTTGCGGTGGCGCTCGGCGTCGAGGTCGCCCTCGAAGCCATGCAGCACGTTGTAGACGGTAGAGAACCCGGCACCCTCCAGGGCTCGCGCGGCGGCCGTCGAGCGGTTGCCGCTGCGGCAGATCAGCAGCACCGGGCGCGCCGAGGCCTGCCCCGCGAGCTTTTTCACCGACTGCACGAAATGCGGGTTCACCTCCCAGTCCGGGCCATCGTTCCAGGGCACGTTATGCGCTCCCTTGGGGTGCCCGACGAAGAGGTACTCCATTTCGCTGCGGCAATCGATGAAGAGCGCGTCGGGCGACTCGCTGAGGAGCGTTTGCGCGTCGCCGGGGCTGAGGTGTTGCATGGGCAAGGCTTTCCGTTAATGGGAATGTAGGGGCATGTGCCCAGTGTAGGGCCGGGCGGTGCCGCGCTGCAACCCGCGAGCGCCGTTGGCTGCACCGGCGGGCTGTTGCCGTTATTCCGCAAACCATTGATGCAACTGATAAAATCGCAGTCTTTTCTCTTGCTGTCGAGCCCCACATGAGCGCCGCCCCACGTTCCGCCTCGCTTCCTCCCGCGCGCCCCTACACCCGGGCGGCCAACCTGCCGGCCCTGCTGCGCGAGCGCATCCTGATCCTGGACGGTGCCATGGGCACCATGATCCAGCGCTACAAGCTGACCGAGGCGGATTACCGCGGCGAGCGTTTCGCCGGCCACCATGTCGACGTCAAGGGCAATAACGAGCTGCTGCTGCTGAGCCGCCCGCAGGTCATCAGCGAGATCCACGAGCAGTACCTGGCCGCCGGCGCCGACCTGATCGAGACCAACACGTTTGGCGCGACGGGCGTGGCCCAGGAAGACTACAAGATGGCGGACCTCGCGTACGAGATGAACGTGGTCGCCGCCCGGCTGGCGCGCGAAGCGTGCGACAAGTACAGCACGCCCGACAAGCCGCGCTTCGTGGCCGGCGCCTTCGGCCCCACGCCCAAGACCGCCAGCATCTCGCCGGATGTGAACGACCCGGGCGCGCGCAACGTGACCTTCGAAGAGTTGCGCCATTCGTACTACGAGCAAGGCAAGGGCTTGCTGGAAGGCGGCGCCGACGTGTTCCTGGTGGAAACCATCTTCGACACGCTCAACGCCAAGGCCGCGCTGTTCGCCATCGACCAGCTGTTCGAGGACACCGGCGAGCGCCTGCCCGTGATGATCTCCGGCACGGTCACCGATGCCTCCGGCCGCATTCTCTCCGGCCAGACGGTGGAAGCCTTCTGGAACAGCCTGCGCCACGCCCGCCCGATCACCTTCGGCCTGAACTGCGCGCTCGGCGCCACGCTGATGCGCCCCTACATCGCCGAACTGGCCAAGATCTGCGACGCCGCCGTGTCGTGCTACCCGAACGCCGGCCTGCCCAACCCGATGAGCGATACCGGCTTCGACGAAACCCCGGAGGTCACGTCGTCGCTGGTGGAAGAGTTCGCCGCGTCCGGCCTGGTCAACCTGGTGGGCGGCTGCTGCGGCACCACGCCCGAGCACATCGCCGCCATCGCCGAGCGCGTGGCCAGCAAGAAGCCGCGCACCTGGCCCGGCCAGTACCGCGACGCCGCCTGAACATGCATCGCGAGCCCACAGAACAAGATCAAGCCATGACCAACGATACCCTGCCGCCGCGTCCGATGCGCCTGTCCGGCCTCGAGCCTTTCACCATCGACGAAGACACGCTCTTCGTCAACGTCGGCGAGCGCACCAACGTCACCGGCTCCAAGGCCTTCGCCCGGATGATCCTGAACGGCCAGTTCGACGAGGCGCTGGTGGTAGCCCGCCAGCAGGTCGAGAACGGCGCGCAGATCATCGACATCAACATGGACGAGGCCATGCTGGACTCCAAGGCGGCCATGGTGAGGTTCCTCAACCTGATCGCCTCCGAGCCCGATATCGCGCGCGTGCCCATCATGCTGGACTCGTCCAAGTGGGACGTGATCGAGGCCGGCCTGAAGTGCGTGCAGGGCAAGCCCGTGGTCAACTCGATCTCGCTCAAGGAAGGCGAGGAACAATTCCGTCATCACGCCGAGCTGATCCGCCGCTACGGCGCCGCTTCCGTGGTGATGGCCTTCGACGAGAAGGGCCAGGCCGACACCTTTGCCCGCAAGACCGAGATCTGCAAGCGCAGCTACGACATCCTGGTCAATGAAGTCGGCTTCCCGCCCGAAGACATCATCTTCGACCCGAACATCTTCGCTGTTGCGACCGGCATCGAGGAGCACAACAACTATGCGGTGGACTTCATCGAAGCCACCGCCTGGATCAAGCAGAACCTGCCGTACGCCAAGGTCAGCGGCGGCGTGTCCAACGTGTCGTTCTCGTTTCGCGGCAACGACGCGGTGCGCGAGGCCATCCACACCGTGTTCCTGTACCACGCCATCAAGGCGGGCATGGACATGGGCATCGTCAACGCCGGCCAGCTCGGCGTGTACGACCAGCTCGACGCCGAGCTGCGCGAGCGCGTGGAGGACGTGGTGCTCAATCGCCGCGAGGACAGCACCGACCGCCTGCTGGAGATCGCCGACCGCTACAAGGGCGGTGGCGCGAAGCGCGAAGAAAACCTGCTGTGGCGCGGCACGCCGGAGAACCCGGTGCCGGTGGCCGACCGCCTGTCGCACGCGCTGGTGCATGGCCTGACCACCTTCATCGTGGAAGACACCGAGGAAGTGCGCCAGCAGGTGGAAGCGCGCGGCGGCCGCACGATCGAGGTGATCGAAGGCCCGCTGATGGACGGCATGAACATCGTGGGCGACCTGTTCGGCGCCGGCAAGATGTTCCTGCCGCAGGTGGTCAAGAGCGCCCGCGTGATGAAGCAGGCCGTGGCCCACCTGCTGCCCTACATCGAAGAGGAAAAGCGCCTGCTGGCCGAGGCCGGCGGCGACGTCAAGGCACGCGGCAAGATCGTCATCGCCACCGTCAAGGGCGACGTGCACGACATCGGCAAGAACATCGTCTCGGTGGTGCTCCAGTGCAATAACTTCGAAGTGGTCAACATGGGCGTGATGGTCCCGTGCAACGAGATCCTGGCGCGCGCCAAGGTCGAGGGCGCGGACATCGTCGGCCTGTCCGGGCTGATCACGCCGTCGCTCGAGGAAATGGCCTACGTCGCCTCCGAGATGCAGCGCGACGACTACTTCCGCATCAAGAAGATCCCGCTGCTGATCGGTGGCGCCACCACCTCGCGCGTGCACACCGCGGTCAAGATCGCGCCGCACTACGAAGGCCCGGTGGTCTACGTGCCGGACGCCTCGCGCTCGGTCAGCGTGGCATCCAGCCTGCTGTCCGACGATGGCGCCGCCAAGTACCTGGACGAGTTGAAGACCGACTACGAACGCATCCGCCACCAGCACGCCCGCAAGAAAGCCACGCCGATGGTGTCGCTGGCGAAGGCCCGCGCCAACAAGACGCCGGTGATTTGGAGCACCTACGTGCCGCCCAAGCCGAAATTCATCGGCCGGCGCATCTTCCGCAACTACGACCTGACGGAGCTCGCCAACTACATCGACTGGGCGCCGTTCTTCCAGACCTGGGACCTGGCCGGCAAATTCCCCGACATCCTCAATGACGAGATCGTCGGCGAATCCGCCCGCCGCGTGTTCTCCGACGGCAAGGCCATGCTGTCGCGCCTGATCCAGGGCCGCTGGCTGACGGCCAACGGCGTGCTGGCCCTGCTGCCGGCCAACGCCGTCAACGACGACGACATCGAGATCTACACCGACGAGACCCGCAGCCAGGTCGCGCTGACCTGGCACAACCTGCGCCAGCAAAGCGAGCGCCCGGTGATCGATGGCGTGATGCGCCCCAACCGTTGCCTCGCGGACTTCGTCGCGCCCAAGGACAGCGGCATCGCCGACTACATCGGCGTGTTCGCCGTCACCGCCGGCATCGGCGTGGACAAGAAGGAGGCCCAGTTCGAGGCCGACCACGACGACTACAGCGCCATCATGCTGAAGTCGCTGGCCGACCGCCTGGCCGAAGCCTTCGCCGAATGCCTGCACGAGCGCGTGCGCAAGGACCTGTGGGGCTACGACGCCGGCGAGGTGCTGACCAACGAGCAACTGATCGCCGAGACCTATCGCGGCATCCGTCCGGCGCCGGGCTATCCCGCCTGCCCGGAGCATACGGTCAAGGCGCCGATGTTCGAGTACCTCAATGCCGCCGAGATCGGCATGGGCATCACCGACTCGCTGGCCATGACGCCGGCCGCATCGGTGAGCGGCTTCTACCTGGCGCATCCGGAGTCCACCTATTTCTCGGTGGGCAAGATCGGGCAGGACCAGCTCGACGACATGGTGGCGCGCCGCGGCGAAGAGCGCAGCGTGCTGGAGCGGGCGCTCGCGCCTAACCTGTAACCGCGTGCGTCGGCGGCAGTGGCGGTTTTCGCCGCTGCACCGCCGCAAGCCATTGGGTAAGCAGGGAAAAGCTCCTCCGGGCGCGTCCATGTGGCGTCGGGCGTTCTTCACCACTCCTTACAAGGCATTACATCTCCTAACAGACCGCGCGGGTCCGCATCCATAGACTGAAGGCTCACTTCAAGTGAACACCGCAGCGAATGTTTCGCCGCGGCGCAAACTGCAAGGAGCCTCTCCATGAACAAACTGCTGATCTCCCTTTCCGCTCTCTCGATCGCTGCCGCTTCCTCGCTGGCCATGGCGCAAGGCACCGGCGTTGATGCGAAGGCTGGCGCCACCGGCGCCATCGCGGCGCCCGCGGTCAGCGCGCCCGCAGACAAGGGTGCAGCGGCCGGCGCAGGTGCCAACGTTGGCCTGGGCGTCTCGGCCAGCGCCGACAAGGGCGTGGACGCCAAGGTGGGCGCCGATGCCGACGCTGCTACGCAAGCCAAGTCGACCGCCAAGACCAAGAAGCACAGCAGCCACGCCAAGAGCAAGAAGGGCGAGGCTTCGACCGACACCAGTGCAGAAGCCGGTGCTGGCACGTCGACCAAGCTCCAGTAAGCCGAAGCGCTGACAATCCTGAGGCATTTGCCGAAGCCGCCGAACAGGCCAAAACCGCGTGCTACGACGACGGCTGTCTCACCCTCTCCCCTCAGGGGGAGAGGGCCGGGGTAGGGGTGGCTTAGCCGGGAGCCACCTGAAGCGAAGCCCATGGTTTTTACAGCAGGGACGGGTTCACCCCCGTCCCTTTTTCATTGGCGCCGCCATCCGGGAGCGTGTCAGTCTTACACCGACATTCGCGCCGCATTGTAAGCACTACAATGCATTAGCCCGGCCGCTCCTGAGAGCTGGGGCATCCATGCCCAGGGGAGAATTCCATGATTCGCGTTTTGATCGCCGACGATCACCAGATCGTGCGCGCCGGTCTGCGCCAGTTCATTGCCGACGAGCCGGATATCCGGGTGGAAGGGGAAGCTGCCAGCGGCGACGAAGTCATGACGCGGCTGCGCGAGCTCGAGTTCGATGTGGTGGTGCTCGATATCTCGATGCCCGACCGCAACGGCATCGACGTGCTCAAGCTGCTGCGCCAGCGCCATCCCGACCTGCCGGTGCTGATCCTCTCCACCTACCCGGAAGAGCAGTACGCCATCAACCTGATCCGCGCGGGCGCTTCCGGCTACCTGACCAAGGAAAGCGCACCGGACGATCTCGTCAAGGCCATCCGCACCGTGGCCCAGGGCCGACGCTATGTCAGCGCAACCGTGGCGGACCTGCTCATCGGCGGGCTGGACAAGCCCACCAACCAGCCGCTGCACCAGACCTTGTCCAAGCGCGAGTTCCAGATATTCTGCAAGCTCTCGCGCGGGCAGTCGGTCTCGGTAATTGCCGAGGAGTTGTTCCTGAGCGTCAAGACGGTCAGCACCTATCGCTCGCGCATCCTGGAAAAGATGGGCATGAAGACCAATGCCGACCTGACCTACTACGCGATCAAGAACGGCCTGGTGGAGTAGGCGCAGCCAAGGCAAAGCGCATTACCAGGCATTCTGCCGCGTTTGCCTGACGCTCCTGTAGGACGGACGCCGATAGTCCGTCCCTATACTCTGTTGCTACCATGGAATCATGTTGGATCAAGCTGCGGCCCCTTCGTATCGCGCGCTGCGGGTCCTGCTAATCGAGGACTCAGCGGTACTGCGGGGTATGTTGCTTGAATACCTGAACGCTTTTCCGTTTATCGAAGTCGTGGATTGGGCGGATACCGAAAGCTCGGCGCTGCGCCTCTACGAGGCGGGCAAGTACGAGGTCGTCATCGTCGACCTGCAGTTGCGGCAAGGCAACGGAATCAATGTACTGCGCGCCTTGCAGAAGACCAAGGTGTCGGGCATCCGCATCGTGTACACCAATCATGCCCAGGTGCCTACATACCGGCGGCAGTGTGCCGAGGCCGGCGCGGACTATTTTTTTGACAAGTCGCTCGAGCTCGAGCAGGTGTTCCGGGTGATCGAGGAGTACGCGCAGGCAGGGGGCTGAATCCGTATTGAGTGCGTATCGAGTACGTATCGAGTACGTCAAATACTTCGAATACTTCGAATACGTATGGACCCGTATCAGTAGTACCAGCCGTTCCAATCGCGGCCATGCCGCGTCAACCTAGAGCAAGGAGAGAATCATGAGAAAGCTGATGGCGCTGTGTGCCCTGGCAGGTGTGGTCCTGGTGACCGGTTGCAACACGATGGCCGGTGCCGGCAAGGACATCGAGAAGGGCGGCGAGAAGGTGCAAGGCGCCGCCGAGAGCACCAAGCAGAAGATGTAAGGTACCAACCGGCGTGCCGTGTGCATGGCAGCCGGACAAGAGGAATGGAAAAGGGGCTTCGCGGAGCCCCTTTTCCATTTTCATTGCTTAGTTGGCCGGCGGCGTGCTGGTGGGCTCGTCCTGCGGCTGCCCGCCGGGGTCACCCAGCCCGTCCAGCCCGTCCTCATCATCGCGCGGCGGCGCCACGATGGCATCGGTGAGCGGCACCACTACCCGGATGGTTACGCCGGCGCCGCGCTCCGATTGGAGCTCCAGCGTGCCGCCCAGCGCGATCATGCGCTGCTCCATGCCCAGCAGGCCATGGTGTCCCACCGAGCGCCGCAATTCGAAATCCGCCGGCAGCCCGCGCCCGTTGTCGCTGATTGCCAGCGAGAGCACGCCGTCGGCGCAATCGAGCTTGATGGACACGTGCTGCGCTTCGGCGTACTTGCTGGCGTTGGTGAGCGACTCCTGCACGATGCGGTAAAGGGCGATGGCCGCGTCGTCGCGCAGCGGCGGCACCGCCTCTGCCAGCTGCACATCCGCCTCCCACCGGTTGCGCGCGGCGACTTCCTCCACCAACTGGCCGATGGCTTCCTTCAGGCCCAGGTTGAGCAGCACGGTGGGCCGCAGGTCCTCGATCAGGCGCCGCTTGATCTGGATCCCCTGGTCCACATGCAGCATCACGCGGGTGAGCTTTTCCGCCACATCCGGGTGCGTGTCCTGGATGCGGCGGCGCACCCAGTGCATATCGAGCTTGGTGGCGGTCAGGATGGCGCCCAGCTCGTCGTGCAGCTCGCGCGCCAGGCGCGTCTTCTCGTCCTCGGTCACGCGCTGCAGGTGGGATGCCAGCGCCGATAGCTGGCGCGTGCGCGAGCGCACCATGTTATCCAGGCGCGCACTTTCTTCCTCCAGCTCGCTGCGCGCGGCTTCCGATACCGCCATGCGGCGCGAATGCTGCAAGCCCACCACGATCAGCAGCACGATATTGATGGCGGTCAGCAGGCCGATGCCGTAGCGCGACAGCGCGAGATCGCGGTCGGCGTACTCCAGGCTTTGCGGCACCAATGCCGCCTCGCGCTGGAGCAAGGCTTCCAGCCCGCGCCGCGCGTTGTCCATGGTCTGCTTGCCGAAGTCCGTGCGCACCAGGTCGAGCGCGACCTCCACGTCGCGCTTGCCGTAGATCAGCGTCAGGTCCATCTCGGTCAGCTTGCGGTTGACGGCGGTGGAAGCCTCGGTGAACAGCTTGAGCGCCTCCGGGTCGTCCGCGTAGCGGTTACGCAGCGCGCTCATCAGCGCATTGATGCGCGGCACAGCCTGGTAGTACGGTTGGAGGTAGCTTTCCTTGCCGGTCAGCAGGAAGCCGCGCTGGCCGGCTTCGGCATTGACCAGTTCGCCAAGCAGGGAAGTGATCTGGCCCTGTACCTGCTGCGACTGGATGACTTGCGTATAGCCCTGGCGCAAGCGAATGTTGCCCGCCTCGGAGGCGATCAGCACCACCACGGTAAGCACGATGCCGCTCGCCAGTAGCAAGGTCGAGCGCAACAGTGACTGCTTGAACATGTTCGTTTCCCGATATCGGGCGCTTGGCCGGCGCGGCGTTCCCGCGCCGCCGCGCCTGGCCTGCACCTGCCTGCGTCGATGGAAGCACATCGACGGCCCCCGGTCAACCTGCCGCGTCCGTGGTGCTGCCCGCGAGGCCGCGCCAGCGCTTGGGCTGTAGGAATCGGCTGACAAGCGAATCGGTGCGGCTGCGGTGTCTGCAGGGAGGTCTGATTTCTACCATGGTTCCATGAGCTTGCGCACCCTGCGTCAAGCCAGCTCGGGAAGAACGAGGGAGAACGTCAATGCTGAAATGGGCGCTGATCTTTGCAGTGGTCTCCGTGGTCGCCGGCTTGCTGGGGTTCACAGGCATTGCTGCCGGTGCGGCCGGCATTGCCAAGATCCTGTTCTTCATCTTCCTGGTGCTGTTCGTGCTGTTCCTTGTCCTGGGCGTGACCGTGTTCAAGGCGGTGAAATAGCGAATAGCAATCGCCAGCCGCTGTCACTTGCCAAGCGCGTGCCACCTGGCGCCGCAGCCCCATCCACTTAGGGAGCCATCATCATGTTGCACTACGCACTCGTATTTTTTGTCATCGCCCTGATCGCCGCGGTATTCGGTTTTGGGGGCATCGCGGCAGGGGCGGTCGAGATCGCCAAGATCCTGTTCTTCATCTTCCTGGTGGTTGCGCTGGTGACGTTTGTGATCAGCCTGGTCAGGCGTTAGGGGGTGTCAGGCAGGGGTGTCAGGCGCGGCTTGCGCGATGGCAGCGCGATGGCAGCGAAAGCCGCGGGCGGGCGGGGCGGCGGTCGGCAGGGCCGCCGCCCCGCACTGCCCATGCTGTCCCGGCATCCTGACAGACAGCATGAACCGAATCACAGCGCGTCATCAGACGAAACGGAGATAAGCGATGCTGACCAACAATCCGAAGATCCGAAAAGAAGTGAGTCACCTGGCTGACAGTGCAGAAAGCACGGTGCGCCAGATCCGGCATGCGGCGCGCGATGCGCGCGGCGCCGCCCGCGAAGCCGCCAGGCCCGTGGCCGGCGAGGTCAGGGCGCTGATCGCCCAGCTCGAGCAAACGATGGAAGTGCTGGGGCGCGAAGGCTCGTCCGAGGCAGTGCAGGCCGGGCGCCGGCTGCAGGACCGCTCACGCGCCCTGGCCGACCAACTCAAGGCCCGCGCCCGCGAGCGTGTCGACCACGCAGTGGACGGCGTGCAGCAACGCGTGGTGGCGTCGCCGTTGAAGGCGATCGGTATCGCGGCGGCGGTAGGCGCTTTGCTCGGCTTGCTGTTGGCGCTGGCGGCCAATGGGCGCAGCGGCAACGACTGACTGAGCCATTGCGCCCGGCCCGATTGGATTGAATAGGGCAGCAGGCCCGTCAGAGTCCATCCCCGAATCCACAGGAGCATGACTGCCATGGATACCCCCGTGAAAGAGAAGCCGGAGAAGCCCGTCGGCGGCAAGGGCAAGGATCAGCAGGCCCAAAATGAGAAAGGCGCAAGCGGGGGCTTCCTGTCGGACGTCAAGACGCTGCGCGAACGCGCCCGCAAGCACATTGAGGACGGTGCCGTCACCCAGGACTACGACGCGGACCGGACCACCGTGCTGAAGCTGCTCAATGAAGCCCTGGCCACGGAGCTGGTTTGCGTGCTGCGCTATCGGCGCCACTTCTTCATGGCCAAGGGGATCCACGCGGAACCCGTCGCGGCCGAGTTCAAGGTGCACTCCGACGACGAACAGGGGCACGCCGACCGCATTGCGGCGCGCATCGTGCAACTGGGCGGGGCGCCGGATTTCTCGCCGGACACCCTGACCTCGCGCAGCCATGCCGAGTACGTCGAGGCCGGATCGCTGACCGACATGATCAAGGAAAACCTGGTGGCCGAGCGGATCGCCATCGAGAGCTACCGCGAGATGGTGCAGTACCTGGGAGAGCGCGACCCGACCACCCGCCGCATGCTGGAGGAAATCCTGGCGGTCGAGGAAGAACACGCCGACGAGCTCGCGGACATGCTGGACAAGGGCTAGCGCTACGGCGCCAGCCGGGCTGGCAGTGCTGCATGCGCCGCACTCGCCACGTGGGTCGCACCCCACAACACAATTCTTCCCCGTTCCGGATCCCCTCCCTGATCCGGCATGCCCGGCCCGAATCATCGGCCGGGCCATTTTTTTCCGGAAGCGCTGGCAAGCAGGAGAATGGAAACCAGGCGGGGCGGGAAGCTGGCCGAAGAGCGGCGAGCGGAAGGGTGAGCGGAAGGGCGAGTGGAAGGGCGAGTGGAAGGGCGGGCAAGGCCGCCGGCTGGCGCCGGCCACCTTGTTGTCTATCTACAGGGATGCGGCGCGCTGCCTACACCCCCCACATCACCTCGGTGTTCTCGCGCTGGGAAGCGCGCAGCATGTCGAGGAAGGGGTAGGCGCGCTGGCCCAGGTGCAGGGGCTCTTCCTCGATGTCGTCGTCATTCTTGCCGGGGTGGACCGACGATACGGCCGGGTGCACCTTCTTGGCGTCCGTCACAGCGGCTTCCAGTATATGGATGCAGCGGGGCAGTTCCTCGATGGTGATCACCCCGCGCTCTCCCAGGTGCTTGCCGATAATCCCCAGGAGCGTCACGGCAAGGTCTCTCATCATGATGAGGTCTTGCGACGCGTGGGATTTGAAGGTGATCAGCATGATATTTCCTTTCCTTGGCGTACAGCGAAGTACATGAGCGAAAACCATGGCCGCGCGGCTTGTCCCGGGATCGGGCAAAGGGCCCGCAACAGCCGGTTTTGGGCTTGCTGCATGATGTCAGCATAGCACCTGATAAAATTCCGCGTTCTGCAATTCATTGCCTGCCACGCGGCGCGGCCTCCACATGCCGCCCGTGACGGTGCCGCCGCGGCAGAACCGCCGCTACGGCACCAGACAACCGCCTCAGGGCCACGACATCCATGCTGCCAGTTCAGACCACCAATCTTGCCGCTGCGTTCAATGACGCGGTGCGCGCAATCGCTCCGGCCGACGCCGCCCTGCCCGACGCCGTCTTCGAGCGTCCGAAGGTCGCCGCCCACGGCGACCTGGCCTGCAACCTCGCCATGCAGGTTGCCCGCGCGCTCAAGCGCAACCCGCGGGAGCTGGCCCAGCAGATCGTCGACGCGGTCAAGGCCGACGCGCGTACCGCCGGGCTGGTGGCCAGCCTGGAAATCGCCGGCCCCGGCTTTATCAACCTGCGCCTGACGCCGGCCGCCAAGGCCGACGTGCTGCGCGCGGTGCTGGAGCAGGGCAACCGCTACGGCGCCAAGGACAGCGGCGTGCACGGCAAGGTGCTGGTCGAGTTCGTCTCCGCCAACCCGACCGGCCCGCTGCACGTCGGCCACGGCCGCCAGGCGGCACTGGGCGACGCGCTGGCCAACCTGCTGGACTGGCAGGGCTTTGCCGTGCATCGCGAGTTCTACTACAACGACGCTGGCGTGCAGATCCAGACCCTGGCCGTATCGGTGCAGGCACGCGCCCGCGGCTTCAAGCCGGGCGACGCCGCCTGGCCGGAGTCGGCCTACAACGGCGACTACATCGCCGACATCGCCGCCGACTTCCTGGCCGGCAAGACCGTGCGCGCCTCCGACGGCGACGCCGTGACGGCCTCCGGCAACGTCGAAGACATCGAATCGATCCGCAAGTTTGCCGTGGCCTACCTGCGCAACGAGCAGGACATCGACCTGCGCGCCTTCGGCGTCAAGTTCGACCACTACTACCTGGAGTCCTCGCTGTACAGCGACGGCCGCGTCGAGGCCGCCGTGCAGTCGCTGGTGGCCAAGGGCAAGACCTACGAGAACGAAGGCGCCCTGTGGCTGCGCACCACCGACGACGGCGACGACAAGGACCGCGTCATGCGCAAGACCGACGGCACCTATACGTATTTCGTGCCGGACGTGGCCTACCACACCAGCAAGTGGGAGCGCGGCTTCGCCAAGGTCATCAACGTGCAGGGCAGCGACCACCACGGCACCATTGCCCGCGTGCGCGCCGGCCTGCAGGGGCTGGACATCGGCATCCCCAAAGGCTACCCCGACTACATCCTGCACAAGATGGTCACCGTCATGAAGAACGGCGAGGAGGTCAAGATTTCCAAGCGCGCCGGTTCCTACGTGACCGTGCGCGACCTGATCGAGTGGAGCAACGGCGCGGAAGGCGGCGAGACCATCCGCGGCTGCCTGGAAGCCGGCGTGGCCGACTGGCCCGAGCACTTCACCCGCGGGCGCGACGCGGTGCGCTTTTTCCTGCTGTCGCGCAAGGCCGATACGGAATTCATCTTCGACGTCGACCTGGCCCTCAAGCAGAACGACGAGAACCCGGTGTATTACGTGCAGTACGCTCATGCCCGCATCTGCTCGATCTTCGAATCCTGGGGCGGCGCGGACTGGGAGGCCAGGCTGCCTGCCCTGGCCGGCACCGACCTGGCTCCCGTAACTGGCGCCGACGCCACCCCGCAGGCGCTCGCGCTGGGCCAGCGCCTGGCCGATTTCCCGGACATGCTGGCGGCGGCGGCGGGTGAGCTGGCGCCGCATGCGGTCGCCTTTTACCTGCGGGACCTGGCGGGCGATTTCCACGCCTTCTACAACTCCGATCGCGTGCTGGTGGATGACGAGGCGGTCAAGCTGGCTCGCCTGGCGATGCTGGCCGCCACCCGCCAGGTGCTGCGCAACGGGCTGGCGGTCATCGGCGTCTCGGCGCCGCAGCGCATGTAAGCCATGCCGGCGCCATGCCGGGGGGCAAGCCCCAGGCATGGCGCGCCGTATCCGTATCGCCATGACCACAGACAGTGATGCCGGGATCGGCGCAGGCTCTATAATCGCGCCATCACGCTAGAGGAATTCATGCAACAGCAACGCAAGCGCACCCCGCGCAATGCCAGCCGCGCCCCGCAGCGCGGAGGTACGTTCCTGGGACTGGTGCTGGGCCTGATCGTCGGCCTGGCGATCGCGGTAGTGGTCGCCCTGTACATCACCAAGTCGCCGGCGCCATTCCAGCAAAAGGGCGCACAGAAGCCGGCCGAGCCCGGCAATGTGGTCAGCAACCTGCCCGCTCCGGCGCAGGAAGCGCCAAGCGATCCCAACAAGCCGCTGTGGAGCAAGACGCCGGCCAAGCCCGTCGGGCCCGCCGCCGAGCCGGAGCAGCCCGCCGGCCCGGCGCCGACCACGGTGAAGCCGCCCGAGCGCCAGCCGCCGGTGGCCGTCAACCGGCCCGCGGAACGCCCCGCCGAGAAGCCCGCCGAGAAGCCCGCTGAAAGACCCGTGGACAAGCCCGCGGAAAAGCCTGCCGAAAAGCCGGCGCAGAAGCCTGCCGAGAAGCCTGCAGAAAAGCCAGCCGAGAAGCCCGTCGCCGACCCGATCGCCGAGATCGCCCAGGCCGATGCCAACAAGGTGGGCTACCTGCTGCAGGTAGGCGCTTTCCGCTCGCAGGACGACGCCGACCGCCAGAAGGCCAACCTGGCCATGCAGGGGTTCGAAGCCAAGGTGACCGAGCGCGACGTCAACGGCGTCAAGCTCTATCGCGTGCGCCTGGGGCCGTTCAACAAGATCGACGACATGAACCGTTCGCGCGACCGGTTGCAGGCGTCGGGCTTCGAAGCTTCGGTCATTCGCTTTACCAAGCAGTAACAAGCAGTAACGGTAACCCGGGGCGATCCGCTGAACCGGATCACCCCGCCGCTGTCATACGCTCATTGCCCATTCTCGAAAGCCGCGCCACATGAAGAAACTCGCCACCTTGTTTGCCACGCTGGTCGCTGTGACCGGTTTCCTGATGACCGCGCCCGCCCAGGCAGCCGCGCCCACCTCGGGCAAGGAATACCAGGTCCTGAAAGCGCCGCAGCCCGTCTCGCCGGGCAAGATCGAAGTCACCGAGTTCTTCTGGTACGGCTGCCCGCACTGCTTTGACTTCGAGCCCGAGCTGGAAGCCTGGGTCGGCAAGCAAGGCAAGGACGTGGTGTTCAAGCGCGTGCCGGTTGCCTTCCGCGACGACCTGCTGCCGCACACCAAGATCTTCTACGCGCTGGAAGCCATCGGCAAGCTGGACGCCATGCACACCAAGGTCTTCAACGCCATCCACGTCGACCGCAAGCGCATGCTGGACCCGAACGAGATCGCCGACTTCATGGCCAAGAACGGCATCGACCGCAAGGCCTTCCTCGACGCCTACAACTCGTTCTCGGTGACCACCAACTCGCAGCGCGCCAACAAGATCGCCGACGCCTACAAGGTCGACGGCGTGCCGACCATTGTGGTGCAGGGCAAGTACGTGACCTCGCCGTCCATCGCCGGCACCAAGGGCACGGCCATCCAGACCATGGATTACGTGGTCGGCCAGGTGCGCGACAAGAAGATGTAATTCCCGGGCTGCGGCCGCCAGCCTTTCGGCTCGCCACGCGCGAGCCGGCTGACGGCCACCAGCGGTCGTCCGGCACCGCCGGCGCCGGCGTGGCGTCGCGGCGTCCGGCGTGCGCCAGGGCGGGTCGGTTGGCATGAACCATGTTGCGCTTACCCCTGGACCCTCCCGATGCGAGCACAGAAAGTCTTCCTTACCGGCGCGTCGAGTGGACTCGGCCAGGCCCTGGCGCGCGAGTACGCCTCGCAGGGCGCCATCCTCGGCCTGGTTGGCCGGCGTGAAGAGGTGCTGCGTGAATTCGCCCGCACCCTGCCCAATCCCAATGCGGTGCGCGTTTATGCCGCGGATGTGCGCGATGCCGATGCCATGCAGCGCGCCGCCCAAGACTTCCTCGATCATTTTGGTTGCCCCGATGTGGTGATCGCCAATGCCGGCGTATCGGTTGGCACCGTCGCCAGCGAGCGCGAGGATCTCGAAGCCTTCCGCATGGTGATGGACACCAACTGGTTCGGCGTGCTCACCACCTTCCAGCCCTTCATGCAGCCCATGCGCGAGCGGGAACCCGGCGCCGGCGGCTGGCGCGGCACGCTGGTCGGCATCGCCAGCGTGGCCGGCGTGCGCGGCCTGCCGGGCGGGGGCGCCTACAGCGCCTCCAAGTCCGCCGTGATCAAGCTGCTCGAAAGCCTGCGCCTGGAACAGCGCCGGGAGCGCATCCGCGTGGTCACCATCGCGCCCGGCTACATCCGCACGCCGATGACCGAGCACAATCCCTATCGCATGCCCTTCCTGATGGACGCCGACGTGTTCGCCCGCAAGGCGGTGCGTGCTATTGCCGCAGGGCGCCGCTTTGCCGTGGTGCCATGGCAGATGGGCCTGGTCGCGTCCATCTTGCACCTGATGCCGCGCTGGCTCTACGACGCGATCTTCTCCCGCGCACCGCGCAAGCCGCGCGCGCAGGACAAGCAGCCATGAGCTGGCAGGACGCAGCCGGTGTCCTGCACCGCCCGGCCACGGGCGAGGTGCGCATTGCCTCGCTGGTGCCGTCCGTTACCGAACTGCTGTTTGCGCTGGGGCTGGGGCCGCTGATGGTGGCGCGTACCGGCTTTTGCATCCATCCCGAGCCTGCCGTGCGTGCCGTTGCCAAGGTGGGTGGCACCAAGGACGTCAAGCTCGAGCGCCTGCGGGCGCTGGCGCCCACGCACGTGGTGGTCAACATCGACGAGAACCGGCGCGAGACGGTGGATGAGATCCGTGCGTTTGTGCCGCATGTGATCGTCACCCACCCGTGCGCGCCCGAGGACAACCTTGCGCTCTATCGGCTGCTGGGCGGCATCTTCGGCCGCCTTGCCCAGGCTGAGGCGCTCTGCAAGGCGCTGGAAGTGGAGTTGGCGCAGGTGCGTTCCCGCCAGTGGCCCGCGCGCAAGGTCCTGTATGCGATCTGGCAGGATCCATGGATGACGGTGTCGCGCGATACCTATATCAGCCAGATGCTGGCGCTGGTGAACTGGCAGACGTGGCCTTCGGCTGACGCCATGCCGCAGGCCTGTGTCGACGGCGATTGCAGCCGGCCCAATACGCCGCAGACGCGGTATCCGAGCTTCCGGTGGAGCGATGCGCTGGTGCGGGAGATTGACCTGGTTTTGCTGTCCAGCGAGCCTTATCGATTTACCGAGGCGCATGTGGATGCGCTGGAGCGGCAGATTGGCAAGGAGGTTTTGCTGATTGATGGGGAGATGGTTTCTTGGTATGGGAGTCGGGCTGTGGAGGGGGTGGGGTATTTGGCGCGGTATGCGGAGGGAGTTTAGGGGGGGGCGGCTTAACTGCAACTGCAACTGCAACTGCAACTGCAACTGCAACTGCAACTGCAACTGCAAAATCAGCTTCAACTTCAACTACTTAACGTCAAAGTCAAAGGCAGTTTCACCTCCCCTGCGGGGAGGCGACCTACTTTCTTGTCTCGCCAAGAAAGTAG
>NZ_JBIUHC010000183.1:0-18819 GCF_044627735.1 Cupriavidus sp. CuC1
CCCGGGCTTGCGCCGCGAGGAGCTGGCGCAGCTCGCTGGCCTGAGCGCCACCTGGGTAACGTGGCTGGAGCAGGGCCGGCCGGTGGCGCTGTCGGCCCGCGCGCTTGCCAGCCTGGCCGGCGCACTGCGGCTGTCGCGTGCGGAGCGGGCCTACCTGTTCGAGCTGGCCGGCCGGCGCGACCCCATGCAAGCGCAGGACGAACACGCACCCGCCACGGTCCTCGCCAGCGTGGAGGCCATCAACGGCCCAGCCTACCTGCTGGACCGGCAATGGAACGCGCTGGCCTGGAATGCCGCCGCCGCCGACCTGTTCGTGGGCTGGCTCGACCCCACCAGTGAGGATCGCAACCTGCTGCGCAGCATGTTCCTGTCGCCGGGTTTGCAGGCACTGGTGGAGGACTGGCCGCACCGCGCGGCACGGCTGGTGGCGGAATTCCGCGCGCACAGCATCCGCCATGCCGAAGACCCGCCGACGCGGGCGCTCGTGGACGGACTGATCTCGCAGAGCCCGGCGTTCCGCGCCGACTGGCTGTCGCAGGACGTGGAAGAGCGCCAGGGCGGCCGCCGCGGCTTTTGCCATCCGCAGCGCGGGCTGCTGCATTTCGAGCAGCTCACGCTGGTGCCGGCGGCCGCGCCGGGTCTGACGCTGGTGATGCTGATGCCTGCCTGAGGGCCAAGTGCCCTGGCGTCTTAGAACTTATGCCGGATCCCCGCCACTGCCGATACCTGGGTCTTGGTCGAGGACGGCGAGAGCGTGTAGATCTGGGCATATGTGGCGTCGCCGGCGGCGTGCTGGTATATGCCGACCAGGAACAGGTCGGTGCGCTTACTGAGGAAATAGTCGGCGCCGAGGTTGACCTGATGCCATTTCGGGCTGTTGTCCATAGGGCGGTAATCGCCCCACGTATAGATATAGGCTGCGCCCACCATCAGGTTTGGCGTGATGTAGTCGGTAACGGAAATCTCGCCGTTGTTGACCGTCAGCCTCGTATTGTCGAGGTAGTTGAAGCGCACATTGGTGTACAGGACCGAGACGCCCACCGGACCGAACTGATAGGCGCCCCCCGCGCCCCAGATCCGCTGCCGATCCACTTTGGCCCCGGTAGCCAGGCTGGTGAGGAAGGGAGACGTGAAGCCGTAGTCGCCGACTACTGCGCCCGACTGGTTAGTCGGGCTGTTCGGCGTATTCAGCTCCTCATACGCCACGCCCAGCGAAAGATCGTTGCGTTTGTACGATATGCCGAGGCTATACGCATTGTTCGAGCGGAAGTCGCCAGGCTTTTCCCCGAGGCTGAACATGCCGGCAAACTGCAGGCCACCGTATGAAGGGCTCTTGTAGGCGATCGTATTGTTGACGCGGAACGTGTTGAACACGTTGTCGCTGTCGCCGATGTGGGTGCCATAGGCGGCGAACTGTGTTGCCGATTCGAATGACCACAGCGTCGCCGCCGAGAGATCGTACTGCCGGCCTAATGTAACGGTGCCCAGATCCTGGGACGACATGCCGACGAAGGCCTGCCGGCCGAACATCCGCCCACCCTGCGAAGCCGCGCCATTGGTGACGGAAAAACCACTCTCCAGCGTAAAGATGGCCTTGTTGCCGCCACCCAGATCCTCCTCGCCCCTTAACCCCCAGCGAGGCGTTTGCATCGGCCCGTTGGCCATCTGGAAGCTGGAATGACTGTTCTGGTTGTTGGCATAAACAATGCCGGTCGAGATCAGCCCGTACAAATTCACCCCGCTTTGCGCGTGGGATGCCGAACACGCCAGCAATAACGTCGTGGCGACGATGGCACTTCGCTTCATAGTGACCTTCCTGTCATTAGAAAAAAAGTAAAAAAGCGGTCCTCCCGCACGCACCGCGGGTGCGCAGGGATCCGGAAGAAAGAAGAGCTGGACGGGAAGAGGTGCGGGCGACGTCGCTAGGAAACGACCCAAGCCGTGTCCGCAGGTAGCGGGAAGCTGGCTGGGATGGCTAGCCGGCCAAGGTGCTTGCCGGAACCGGCGTGGCGTGCAAGCACACGCGAGCCAGCACGGGCGAGAAGTAAGCCAATCGAATCGACTGCGTAACGGCTATGCATGCCTGCTCCCTCATTGATCTCTTTATCGGTGAGATTTGAGTGGATTGTCGGCGCAGGAAAACCGCCGCGGGAAGCACAGATTTTGGCTACCGCCGAGCGAATTTTTCGCTCGACCCATTAAGGGGCGCCCTTCTTTTTGCACCGCAATAAAGCATCGCCAGCACCTGCGTCGGGCATGCTGCACTGGCATTGTGCGCTCTAATTTGGGCATCGCCCATGCTCGAAAAACGGTTCTTGTTCGAGCACTCCCTCGTCATCAAAATACAGCAGTCACGAGATTTGACCGCTTGCAGACAGATCCGAAAACGAGGTGGAGACCCATGGAAATCAAGATGTCACGGTTAGACGACCCGAGCCGCAGGCGTGTGCTGCAGGCTTCCCTGCTGGCCGCCGGGCTGGCCACCGGCACGCTGCTGTCGGTGAGATCGTTCGCAGCCGATCGCGCGGCGGTGAATATGCAATTGGGCTGGATCCCTGGCGGCAACCAGGTGGGCGAAGTCGTGGCCAAGCGGCTTGGCTACTACGAGCAGGAAGGCATCGACTTCAAGATCCTGGCCGGCGGCCCCAATGTCGACGGGGTGGCCATCGTGGCCTCCGGGCGCGGCGAGGCCGGACAGATTTCTTCCAGCCCGTCCGTCATGCTGGCGGTATCGGAAGGGCTGCCGGTCCAGTGTTTTGCCACGGGCCTGCAGCGACACCCCTATGCATTCTTCTCGCTGAAGAAGGCCCCGATCCGCACGCCGCAGGACATGATCGGCAAGCGCATCGGTATCCACGCCACCGGACTCGTTTTGCTCAAGGCCCTGCTGGTCAAGCACAAGATCGCCGAGAGCCAGGTCAATATCGTGCCGATCGGCTCCGACATGATGCCTCTGCTGAGCGGTCGCGTCGACGCAGTAGCCGGCTGGCAGACCAACGTGTCCGCACTGAAGGCGCTCGGTGCCGACCGTGTCGACCTGAGCCTGTGGGACTCCGGTGTCCGGCTCTATGCGCTGCCCTACTACGCGCATACCGATACGCTGCGCAAGCATCCGGAAGTGCTGCAGCGCTTTCTGCGCGCGACCGCGCGCGGCTGGCTCTATGCCAACAAGAACCGCGACCAGGCCATCGACCTGCTGCTCAAGGAGTTCCCGAGCCTGAACCGCGCGGATGAGCGCGCATCGATCGACGTCCTGATGGGCTATGCCCTCAACCCGGCGAGCGCCACGCAGGGCTGGGGCAGCATGGACCCCGCCGTATGGCAGGAGCAGATCTCCCTGTACGCGCAGCTCGGCCAGTTCCGCGCGCGCGCTCCCAAGGTGGAGGATGTCATGACGCTCGACATCCTGCAGGCCACCAAATCGTCACGACTGGTGGTGTAAGCAATGCAAGCCACGCTATTCAATCCACGTCCTGCCGCACGCGCCGGCGTTCCAGCTTCCACCGGCACCGGACTTTCAATCAGTTGCCGCGATATCAATGTCCGCTTCTTCACCGACCGTCGCAGCACCACAGCCATCGAGGGCCTGAGCCTCGATGTGGCCACGGGGGAATTCCTGACGCTGCTCGGACCCTCCGGCTGCGGCAAGTCCACGTTCCTGCGCGTGGTGGCGGACCTGGTCAAGCCCAGCCGCGGCGACATCCGCGTGCTCAACGAACCGCCGGCGGTCGCTCGGGCCCGCCGCGACATCGGCTTCGTGTTCCAGGATGCGGCGCTGCTGCCCTGGCGCACGGCGTTGCAGAACGTCGAGCTGCCGCTTGAGGTCGCCAACGGCAAGGCGCGCGCGGGCAAGGCAACGCCACGCGAGCTGCTGGAACTGGTTGGCTTGAAGGGGCGCGAGGATGCGCTGCCTCATGAGATGTCCGGCGGCATGCGCCAGCGCGTCGCGATCGCCCGCGCGCTGGTCAGCGATCCGAAGGTGCTGCTGATGGACGAGCCCTTCGGTGCGCTGGATGAAATCACGCGCGACCGGCTGAACGAGGAATTGCGGCGGGTCTGGAAGGAAATGGGACTGACGATCCTGTTCGTCACGCACAGCATCCATGAAGCGGCATTCCTGGGCCAGCGCGTGCTCCTGCTGGCGGCCAACCCCGGCCGGGTCAAGGAAATCGTCCCGGTTGCGCTGCCTGAAGACCGCACCCTGGATGTGCGTGAAACCCCTGAGTTCGTAACACTATCCGCGCATCTGCGCCGCGTGCTGGAGACTTGCTGATGAGCACATCGGAAATGAAGTTGAACCTGCCCGTTGCCGGCGCGGATGCCGAGGCCCACGCCTATTTCGCCAGCCGTCGGCGGCGCGTCTGGCGCGCCCGCGTCTTGCCCGCGCTCGGCATCGCGGGGCTGCTGTTCGCCTGGTGGGCCGTGGTGGCGGGCTTCGATATCAAGCCCTTCATCGCGCCGTCTCCCGGGCTGGTGCTGCAGACATTCTTCGACAAGCGCGACGTTCTGCTGCAGAACCTGATTCCCACCGCCATCGAAGCGGCCGGCGGCTTCCTGTTGGGCAACCTGCTCGCCATCCTGCTGGCGACCGTGTTCGTCCATAACAAGACGCTGCAGGACATCTTCTACCCGGTGGCGGTCATGATCAACTCGATCCCGGTGGTGGCCAAGGCGCCGATCCTGGTGCTGATCATGGGCAACGGGATCGAGCCGAAGATCACCATCGCCGCCATCGTGTGCTTTTTCCCCACACTGGTGAACATGGTGCGCGGCCTGGAAGCCGTCAATCCGCAGTCGCTGGAACTGATGCGGGTCCTGTCGGCCAGCAAGCGCGAGATCTTCTTCAAGCTGCGCCTGCTCAATTCGCTGCCGTATCTCTTCTCCGCGCTGCGCATCGCCGCGTCGATGTCGGTGATCGGCGCGGTCGTCGGCGAATGGATCGGGGCCACGGTGGGCATCGGCGCCATGATCATCCAGGCCACTTATGCCTTTGACTCCGCCTTGCTATACGCGGCAATCATCATGTGCGCGGCGATGTCCGGCACCTTCTTCCTGGTGATCGCACTGGTCGAACGCTGGCTTATCACGTGGCAGCCTGAGCAATCGCACTGAGCGCTGCACGACAACAACAATCCCGAGGATACAAATGAACAAGATCAATGACTGGATCCGCCAGCCGGCACACGATGTGCGCGTCGCGGCCGCAGCAAATGTCGTGGTGGTGGGCGGTGGGCCGGCTGGCCTGTCGGCCGCGCTAGCCGCGGCAAGGAACGGCGCTGAGACGATTCTGCTCGAACGCTACAACCACCTGGGTGGCCTTGCTTCCGGCGGCATGGTGCTGGTGCTGGACGATATGTGGGACAGCCACCTGCAGGAGATCTCGGTGCGCGGCAACTGCATGACCATGATCGAAAACATGGCAGCGCTGGGCCTGGCCAAGTTTCCCCGCGCGAACGAATGGGGCGAAGACCCGGCCGACTATCGGCGCTGGGGCCGCTGGGGCACGTTCGATTTCCACAGCCAGAAGACGCCGCATCCGGTGTGCTTCGCCGCGGCCTTCGACCCGGACGCCTACAAGCGCGTCGCGCTCGACATGGTGCAGCAAGCCGGCGTCAAGCTGCGGCTGCATTCGTGGTTCTCGCAGACGTTGGTGGAGGACGGCCAGGTCAAGGGCGTGATCTGCGAAACGAAGAGCGGGCGTGAAGCCATCCTCGCCGACGTGGTGATCGACGCCACCGGCGACCTCGATGTCGCGGCCTCCGCAGGTGCGCCGCATGCCGGCGGCAGCTACATCACCACCACGGTGTTCCGCCTGGGCGGCGTGGATACGGGCGCCGCCGAGCGCTTCGAGCACGAAGAGCCAGAGGCCTACGCGCAGCTCGACCGCCAGATCAAGCGCATCCTCGGCGGCTCGTGGGGACTGTGGTGGCTCAAGACGCCGCTGCCTGGCGTGGTGTGGTGCAACTGCCCGCACATGGCGGGCATCGACGGCCTCAAGGCGGAAGACCTGACGCGCGCCGAACTCCAGGGTCGCCAGCATATCCACGCCGTGGTCGAGTTCGTGCGCGACAAGCTGCCCGGCTTCGAGCAATGCTACGTGATCGACGTCGCACCGCAGACGGGCGTGCGGCAGACCCGCCTGCTCGAAGGCGAGTACGTGATGTCCAAGGAAGACGTGGCGCAGCGGTTGCGCTTTGACGACAGCATCGCGCGCGGCCGTGACTACTACATGCCGTACCGCGCGCTGTTGCCAAAGCAGGTGGACAACCTGCTGGTGGCCGGCCGCCACTACTCGGCCACCTCGCAGGCGCAGAAGATCTCGCGCGAGATCCCGCCCTGCATGGCGATGGGCGAAGCCGCCGGCGTCGCCGCAGCGCTGGCGCTCAACGCCAATGTTTCAGTGCGCGACGTCGACGTGCGGGCGGTGCAGAAGACCTTGCGCGCACAGGGCGCGGATCCCGGCGACCAGACTGGCCGCAACGCGGATATTCCCGCACTGGCGGCCTATGTGCAGCAGGCGGAGGCGGCATAAGACATGGAGAACAACAACATGGCGCAAGACCTGCCCCTGAGCGGCATCCGGGTCATCGATTTCACCCAGGTGATGATGGGCCCGGTGTGCACGCAGACGCTGGCCGACTACGGCGCCGACGTTATTAAGGTGGAGCGCAAGGGCTCCGGCGATCTCAGCCGCTCCACCTTCGAGCCGGTTGCCGGCGCGGACAACCCCATCTTCTGCAGCCTGAACCGCAACAAGCGCAGCATTGCGCTTGACCTGCGGGATCCGGAACAGATGGCGCACGTGAAGACCCTGATCGCCGGCGCCGATGTCGTGGTCAATAATTTCCGCGCGGGGGTGATGGAGCGCATGGGCCTCGGCTACGAGGCATGCCGCGCGTTGAATCCGCGCATCATCTACGCGGTCGGCACCGGCTTCGGCGAATCCGGGCCGTATGCGCACAAGGGCGGCCAGGACGTGCTGGCGCAGGCCATTACCGGCGTGATGGCGCGCCGGGCCGACGATTCGGTGCCGGTCTCGGTCTACCCGACCGCGCTGGCCGACTATTCCGCCGGCATGCACATGGTGCAGGGCGTGCTGCTGGCCTTGCTGGACCGCGCCCGCACTGGCGAGGGACAGAAGATCAGCGTGTCGCTGTACAACTCCATGCTCGCCATGCAGATGCAGGAAGCGGCCATGATCATGATGGACGATTCCGAGGTCAACTGGGCGGCCATGCCGTTGTCCGGCGTGTTCGATACGCAGACGGGACCCCTGGTGATGGTGGGCGCATTCAAGCAGAACCCGTTGCGCGACATCTGCGCGGCGCTTGAGATCGAGGACATGTCGGCAGATCCGCGCTACTGCGACCTGAGCCAGCAGTTCCGCAACAAGGCCGGGCTGCAGGCAGTGCTGCGCGAGCGCTTTGCCGCCAATACGCGCGACCACTGGCTCTCCCGCCTGGAAGCGCAGGACATACTCTGCGCGCCGGTGCGAGACCTGCGCGAAGCGCTGGTGGATCCGCAGACTTTGCACAACCAGCTGCTGCTGGAAGGCGCGGGCGAGGGCCGGCAAGTCAAGTTCGTCGGCAGTCCCATCAGCATGTCGCGCGCTCGCGTCAGCCTGCGCCGCCCGCCGCCGCGGCTCGGTCAGCATAACGATGACGTGCTGCGCGAACTAGAGGGCATGCCGGCAACGATGGCCGTGCAAGGAGTGGCGGAATGAGCGTCCATCTGCAAGTCGAGAATTTTGTCGCCACGGTGACCTTGTCGCGGCCCGAGGTCATGAACGCAGTCGATCTCGCCACCGAGGCCGAGTTGCAAGGCATCTGGGCAGAGCTGGAGCGGCGCGACGATGTTCGCGTCATCGTGCTGACGGGGGAGGGTGACCGCGCCTTCTGCGTGGGCGCCGATATGAAGAACCCGTCCACCACCGGCCTGGAATACTGGGGTGCCGCGCGGCCTGGCGGATTCGGCGGCATCGCGTTGCGCGAGTCGCTGAATATACCTGTCATCGCTCGCGTCAACGGCTTCGCGCTCGGCGGCGGCTTCGAGATGGTGCTGGGCTGCGACATCGTGGTCGCTTGCGAGGAGGCCAGCTTTGGCTTGCCCGAAGCGCTGGTGGGACGCATGCCGCTCGACGGCGGCATGACCCTGCTGCAGCGTCAGATCCCGTTCCGCAAGGCCATGGCCATGCTGCTGACGGGGCGCCGCATGCCGGCACGCGAAGCCGCCGAGATCGGCCTGATCAACGAGGTGGTGCCACGCGCGCAACTGGATGCGGCGGTGCAAGTCTGGATCGATGCGCTGCTGGCGTGCGCGCCGCTGTCGCAGCAGGCGATCAAGCAGGTTGTGCGCCGCACGTCGACCTTGTCGCCGGCCGACGCCCAGGCACTGCGGCTGCCCGCCCTGGTCGACGCGCTGCAGTCCGAGGACGCGCACGAAGGCGTGCTGGCCTTCCAGCAAAAGCGCAAGCCGCAATGGAGCGGGCGCTGATGGCCTACGTCATTGCCTCTGGTTGTATCGATGTCAGGGACGGCGCCTGCGTGAAATGCTGCCCCGTCGATTGCATCTACGAGGGCGTGCGCACGCTCTATATCCACCCCGATGAATGCATCAGCTGCGGCATCTGCGTTTCCGTGTGCCCGACCGAAGCCATCCACGACGAATCGGAGCTGCCGCCGGCGCAGGCCGTGTTCGCCGCCGTGAACAGGGAGTTTTTTGCCAGGCACGTGAGCGGCGTCGGCTCGCCGGGCGGCGCCGACTACGTCGGGCCGCAGGCCTGTGACCACCCCGTGGTCGAGGCGTATCCTGTGCGCAGCGAGCCGTAGTTCATGAATCGATCGAGGAGAGCATGCACGCCAGCATCCTGAAGTACTTCGTTGAAGTCGCGCGATGCGGGTCGATCCGCAAGGCGGCGCAGAACCTTTATGTCGCATCCAGCGCCGTCAACCGGCAGATTCTCAAGCTCGAGGCCGAGATGGGAACCGAGCTGTTCGACCGCTTGCCCAACGGCATCCGGCTGAATGCTTCGGGCGAGCGGATGCTGCAGCATATCCGCGCGACGCTCAACGATTTTCACCTGATGCGAAGCGAACTCGATGAACTCAAGGACGAACGCAGGGGTCACATATCGGTCGCGGCGATGGACTCACTGTTCGTCGATTTCCTCCCCGCGGCGGTGGAGGACTATTCGGAACTATATCCGGCAGTGACGTACTCCATCGCCGCCATCACCCCCTGGGATGTCGCGCCAAAAGTCCTGGGTGGCGAGTTCGATGTCGGCGTCACCTTTATCGCCAAGCTGCCGGCGGGGCTGAACGTCGTGGCCCAGGTCGCGCTGCCGCCAGGCGTAGTAATGGCCTCTTCCCATCCGCTTGCGAAGAAGGAGCGGATCAGCTTTGCCGACTGCCGCAGCCACGCGTTCCTGCGCCTCGAAGGACGCTCGCCGATCCAGGGCGTGGTGTCTCCCAGGTTCATGGAATTCTGGGATCTGATGACCCCCAGCGTTACCTGCAATTCCACTCTTCTGCTCAAGCGCCTGGTCGCCTCGGGGCGGGGCATTTCCTTCTTCTCCAAGCTCGCTTTCATTGATGAGATCGCCAGCGGCGAAGTGGTCTGGCGCCCGTTCGACGAACCCAATATCAACGCGCTGACGGTTGGCATCATCACGCCATGCCAGCGCGTGCTGTCCAATGTCACGCTGGAATTCGTCAAGGGCATCGTGCACCGCCTCAAGCAGGTAGAACTCTCATTGCTAGACACGTAGAAACCTGACATGACCATGTATAAGAACTATATCGACGGCCAATGGCTCGACGGCGCATCCGCTCACGCCAACGTCAATCCGTCCGACACCACCGACATCATCGGCCACTACGCGCTGGCCGATGCCGCACAGGCCGGCCAGGCCAGCGCCGCCGCCCATGCCGCCGCGCCGCGGTGGGCCGCCAGCACGCCACAACAACGCGCCGATGCGCTCGACAAGATCGGTACCGAGCTCCTGGCGCGGCGCGAGGAACTCGGCCTGCTGTTGTCGCGCGAAGAAGGCAAGACCCTGCCCGAAGGCATCGGCGAGGTCACCCGTGCGGGGAATATCTTCAAGTTCTTCGCCGGGGAGGCCTTGCGCCAGCGCGGCGACAAGCTGGCCTCGGTACGGCCTGGCGTGGAAATCGAAGTCACGCGCGAGCCGGTCGGGGTGGTAGGCATCATCGCGCCATGGAACTTCCCGATGGCGATTCCCGCCTGGAAGATCGCACCAGCCCTGGCGTACGGCAACACGGTCGTGTTCAAGCCCGCGGAGCTCGTGCCGGGCTGCGCCTGGGCGCTGGCGGAGATCATCAGCCGCGCGGGATTGCCGGCGGGAGCATTCAACCTGGCGATGGGGCGCGGCTCGCAAGTGGGCCAGGCCATGCTTGATGACAGGCGTATCGCCGGGATTTCCTTCACCGGTTCCGTGGCTACGGGCGGGCGCGTGGCCCAGGCGGCCGCCCAACGGCTGGCCAAGGTCCAGCTTGAAATGGGCGGCAAGAACCCGATGGTGGTGCTCAATGATGCCGATCTCGAGGTGGCGGTGGAGTGCGCCGTGCAAAGCGCATTCTTCTCCACCGGGCAGCGCTGCACCGCATCGAGCCGGCTGATCGTGGAAGAGGGCATCTATGCCCGTTTCGTCGAACGGATGCAGGAGCGCACGGCCGCGCTCAGGATCGGCCACGCCCTCGACACCGGCACCGACATCGGCCCGGTGGCAAGCGGCGACCAGCTTGAGCAGGACTTGCGCTACCTCGCCATCGGGCGCGAGGAGGGCGCCAGGTTGGTGTGCGGCGGCGAACACGTGACACGCGCCACGCCGGGCTTCTACCTGACGCCGGCGATCTTCGCCGATTGCAGCAACGACATGCGGATCTGCCGCGAGGAGATCTTCGGGCCGGTTGCCGCCATCATCCCGGCCAGGAACTATGAGCATGCACTGGAACTGGCCAACGACACCGAGTTCGGCCTCGCCAGCGGTATCTGCTCGACGTCGCTAAAGCACGTACAGCACTTCAAACGGCACGCTCAAGCGGGCATGGTCATGGTCAATGTGCCCACGGCAGGTGTCGATTATCACGTCCCGTTCGGCGGCCGCAAGGGCTCCAGCCTGGGGCCGCGCGAGCAGGGCACCTTCGCGGCCGAGTTCTATACGACGGTGAAGACGGCTTACGTGGCAGGTTGAGAGGATGACGCTGGTGGCGGACTGGCCGCCACCCCGGCCGCCGCCGGCCTTACTTCGGCTGCATGCGGATGGCGCCGTCGAGCCGGATCACTTCGCCGTTGAGCATGGTGTTGGCGATGATGGATCCCACCAGCTTCGCGTACTCGGCCGGGCGGCCCAGGCGCGGCGGGAACGGCACCATCTTGCCCAGCGCGTCCTGTACGTCCTGCGGCATGCCCAGCAGCATCGGCGTCTCGAACAGCCCCGGGGCGATCGTCATGCAGCGCACGCCGTCGCGCGACAGGTCGCGCGCGATGGCCAGCGTCATGGCGACCACGCCGCCCTTGGAGGCCGCGTAGGCGGCCTGTCCGATCTGGCCATCGAACGCCGCCACCGATGCCGTATTGATGATCACGCCACGCTCGCCTTCCGCGTCGGGCGTGTTCTGCACCATGGCCGCGGCAGCCAGCCGGATCATGTTGAAGGTACCGATCAGGTTGACGCGGATGGTCTTGTCGAAGGCGTCGAGCGGGTGCGGGCCGTTCTTGCCCACCGTCTTGTTGGCGGTGGCGATGCCGGCGCAGTTGACCAGCCCGGCCAAGCGGCCCAGCGCGGTGGCTGCCGCCACGGCAGCCTGTCCGTCGGCCTCGCTGCTGACGTCGCAGCGCACGAACTTCCCGCCCAGCTCGGCCGCCAGCGCGGTGCCGGCAGCTTCGTTGAGGTCGGCGATCACTACCTTGCCGCCGGCGGCGGCCAGCATGCGGGCGCTGCCCTCGCCGAGCCCGGAGGCGCCGCCGGTGACAATAAAGACGTTGTCGCGGATTTCCATCGTTGTCTTCCTCGCTTGGATAAGTGGTTTCTTGGTTTTCTGGCGCTGCAGATATGGCATGTTGGCATAACGTTTACGTAAACGTCAATTCGCCGGCGGGAATAAAAAAGGCGACCCGGGGGTCGCCTTTCTTTCTGCAGCGCTGGATGTGCGCGCGGCTTACTTCAGTGCGTCGAACACACGCGCGGTGATGTCTTCCACGCTGCCAACGCCCGCGATCTTGCGATACTGCGGCGGTGCAACCTTGGCGGTGGGGTCGCCATTGGCGGCCCACTTGGAGTAGTAGTCCACCAGCGGACGGGTCTGCTGGGAGTAGACGTCGAGGCGCTTCTTGACGGTCTCTTCCTTGTCGTCGTCGCGCTGGATCAGCGGTTCGCCGGTGACGTCGTCCACGCCTTCCACCTTGGGCGGGTTGTACTTGACGTGGTAGGTGCGGCCCGATGCCACGTGCGCGCGGCGCCCGCTCATGCGCTCGATGATGGCATCGAACGGCACGTCGATTTCCAGTACGTAGTCGATCGCCACGCCCGCTTCCTTCATGGCCTCGGCCTGCGGAATGGTGCGCGGGAAGCCATCGAACAGATAGCCGTCCTTGCAATCGGCCGCCTGCAGGCGGTCCTTGACCAGGCCGATGATGATGTCGTCCGACACCAGGCCACCTGCGTCCATCACCTTCTTGGCGGCCACGCCTAGCGGCGTGCCAGCCTTCACCGCGGCGCGCAGCATGTCGCCGGTGGAGATTTGGGGGATGCCGAACTTCTCGCAGATGAACTGGGCTTGCGTGCCTTTGCCGGCGCCAGGTGCGCCCAACAGGATCAAACGCATTACGGGTCCTCAGAGTTTTGAATCTTGTATGGCAGGGGGAATGGAAGGAGGGTAACGCCGAAACTTGACGCGAGGCTTACCAACGCCGTCAGGACGGCGCACCTCGGGTCGGAGTCTGGTCTGTTGACGGTCGGCACGCTAAAGCGCTAAAGCCTCTGCCGCTGGCGGCGGGCGGGTACCGAACGGGCTCACTTTTCATCTCCCCACCGAGCCTTGGCCGGACGCCCGGGCGCCCGACGGCTCTGTATCGGCAAGCATTATGCCATGAGGCGGCGCGAAATCGGATCGCCGCTGCGGTGACATCTGCCATGACTTATGTCGCAGGTCATGGGATGACTGTCGCAGCCGGCGGCCATCGCCAAGTGCGCTCAGGGGCCTTCCTGTGCCATGGCCTGCGCCCAAAGCACACGCACGCGGTCCAGGTCGGCCTGCGTATCGACGCCCGGCGCGGGCACTGCCGCTGTTTCCAGCACGCCGATACGCTCGCCATGCCACATCGCGCGCAGCTGCTCCAGGGCTTCCGTCTGCTCCACCGGCGACAGCGCCAGCGTGGGGAAGCGCCGCAGGAATCCGGCGCGGTAGGCGTACAGGCCAATGTGGCGCAATACCGGCATGGCCGGCAACGCCACCTGGGCGGTGGCTGCCGCCGCGGCCGGCACGCTGGCCCAGGCGTCGCGCGCCCAGGGGATCGGGGCGCGGGAGAAATACAGCGCGCGGCCGGCGGCATCGCACACCACTTTCACCACATTGGGGTTGAACACCTCGGCAATCTCGCCGATCGGATGTGCAGCGGTGGCGATGGCGCAATCGGCATGGTGCGCCAGATGCAGCGCCACCTCGTCGATCAGGCCGGGCTCGATGAGTGGCTCGTCGCCCTGCACATTGACCACGATGGCATCGTCCGGCAGGCCCAGCAGGGTGGCCACTTCGGCCAGGCGGTCGGTGCCCGAGGGATGGTCGGCACGCGTGATCACGGCTTCGATGCCATGCGCCGCGCAGGCTGCCGCCACTTCGGGCGCGTCGGTGGCCACCACCGTGCGCTGCGCCGACGAGGCATGGGCGCGCTCAGCCACGCGCACGATCATGGGCTTGCCGCCGATATCGGCCAGCGGCTTGTTGGGCAGCCGGGTGGAGGCCAGGCGCGCCGGGATGACGACGGTAAAAGCGGGCAGCGACATGGTGCGAGCCGCTTATTCCGGCGAGACCAGCCGGCCCGGCACGGTCTGGCGTGCTTCATCGGCCAGCATGATGGGAATGCCGTCGCGGATCGGATAGGCCAGTTTGTCCACGTGGCAGATCAGTTCCTGGGCGGCACGGTCATGTTCCAGCTTGCTCTTGCACAGCGGGCAGACCAGGATTTCAAGCAGCCGGTTGTCCATCTTGCGTTTCCTTGGTGTGGCCGGCGGCGGTCGCGGCGCCCAGCGCTGCGGGAGCGGCCTGGGCATGCGCGGCGACAGCGCGGCGAATTTTTTCGATCAGGCCCGCATCGATCACGGGCGTGGTGGGGACGACCCAGATCCGCGGGTCCAGCGGGTCACTGAGGCGCTCGCATTTTACGGCATCCTTCTCGGTGATCAGGATCGCATCGGCCGCTTGCGCGACAGGATCGCCGGCAAAGGGGTCTTCGGCGAAGTCGTAGTGGTCCGGCAGCGGCATGGTGTCGGGCGCGAGGCCTGCCGCGCGCAGGCTGGCGAAGAAGCGCTCGGGGTTGCCGATGCCGGCGGCGGCCAGCACGCGCTGCCCGGCAAACGCGGACAGCGGCCTGGCCATGGTCGGGTCGGCCAGTTGCCAGGCATCGTCCAGGACCAGGCGCATGCCGTAGACATCCGGCTTGTCCTGGCTGGGGCGGAAGTCCGGGTCGTTGATGAGGGTGGCGTCGCGCCGGCGCGAGAGCGATTCGCGCAGCGGGCCCGCGGGCAGCAGCAAGCCGTTGCCGCCCATGCGCGAATCGAACATCACGATCTCGAAGTCGCGTTGCAGCTTGTAGTGCTGCAGGCCATCGTCGAGCAGCAGCACGTTGACGCCGGGATGCGAGACCAGCATGGTCTGCGCGCATAGCGCGCGGTCGGGGAAGACCCAGACCGGCACGTCGGTGGCGCGCGCGATCAAGAGTGGCTCGTCGCCCACGTCCTTGGCCTGCGAGGTGGGCTTGACCCGGCGCGGATGCTTGAGCTTGACGCCGTAGCCGCGCGAGACCACGCCCGGGCGCAGGCCGGACTCGGCCAGCGCATGGGCCAGCGCGATCACCGCCGGGGTCTTGCCGGTGCCGCCCACGGTCACGTTGCCGACCACCACCACCGGCATGGGCAGGCGCGTCGAGCGGTACCAGCCGCGCCGGTATGCCAGGCGCCGCCAGCCGCTGACCAGGCCGAACACCCACGACAGCGGCAGCATCAGCCAGGCGAACCAGCCGCGGCGTTGCCACTGGGCGGTCACGAAGTCGGCAAGGGCGTTGCGGGGAGCTGGCATGGGTGTGGTAGGCAGGGCTGGGCGGTAATGTTGCGTTGAAAAGGGCAGGGGCGGGGCCGGGGACGGTAGCGCGGCGCGCCGGCATGATGGCGCCATCGCGCCATGGCTGGACAGCGCAAGCGAGCTACCCAGCCATTATGGGCACCTTGCGGCGCCCGCCGCAAGGTGCGGCTCGCTGCGGGTGATCTGCATCCGCGCGCTGGGCCGTTCAGCGCGCCTGCGAGCTCTGCGTGGCGAAGGTCAGGCGGGGCAGCCCGGCCAGGCGGGCGGCTTCCATGACATTGATCACGGACTGATGCGTGGCCTGTGCGTCCGCGTTGACGATCAGCACCGGCGGCTGGCCGTCGGCCGGGCCGGCGACCTCGCGCAGGCGCTGGGCCAGGCTGGTTACGTCCTGCTGGTCCATGACCTGCTTGTTGATCGAGTAGACGCCCCTGGCCGATACGGATACCACGATCTCGCCGGGGCGCTGCTGCGCCTTTTCGGCGTCGGCGGTCGGCAACTGGATCTGCAGCTCGGTATAGCGCGAGTATGTGGTCGTGATCATCAGGAAGATCAGGATCACGAGCAGGACGTCGATCAACGGGATGAGGTTGATCTCCGGTTCTTCACGCCGCTGGCGGGATCGGAAGTGCATGGCGTATCAGGCGCGGCGCTGCGGCAGGATGGCGTCCAGGAAGGCGGTGGCGCGGAATTCCAGCTCGGCCACGTAGTCGTCCACGCGCCGGCGGAAGTAGCGCCAGAAGATCAGTGCCGGAATCGCGATGATCAGGCCGAAGGCAGTGTTATAGAGCGCCACCGAGATGCCGTGGGCCAGCTGCTCGGGGCTGGCGCCGGCGCCGCCCTGGCTGCCGAAGATCTCGATCATGCCGATCACGGTGCCTAGCAGGCCCATCAGCGGCGCCACCGAGGCGATCGTGCCCAGTGCGTTGAGGTAGCGTTCCAGCTCGTGCGCCACGGCACGCCCGGCTTCCTCGACCACTTCCTTGGCGGCATCGCGGGAGGTGTGGGGTTGCAGCACCACATGGCGCAGGCCGGCGGCCAGCACGCGGCCCAGCGGGGAGTTCTGCTCCAGCGTGTTGACCACCTCCGGCGTGGCGCGGCGCTGGTGCGCCACCGACAGGGCTTCGTCGTAAAGCTTGGGCGGCAGCACCTTGCTGCGCTTCAGGCTGAGGAAACGCTCGACGATCAGCGCCAGGGCGATGACCGAGGCGAGCAACAAGGGCCAGATCGGCCAGCCGGCAGCTTGAATGATGGAAAACACGTGGAACCCCGAGTCAACGGCTTGTGTGCTCATGCCAGGCGCCGCAGCCGTGCGCGCGCTGGCTATGTTCGAAAATGTTCGAAAAAATCAGGCGCCACTCTAACCCGCAGCACCGGGCGCGGCAAGACGCAGCATCGCGGTGTGTCTGCCGCGCATCGTGCGCGCGAGGCGCAGGGGCGGCGACTGCCGGGATGTCCACATGGAACAGGGACAGTGCTGTGGATGAATTGTGGACAGCGGGCTGACAAGGCAGTCAAGTCGCTGATTGATAAGGAAAAATTGTGGGTCGCTTAAAAAACAGGCAAGCGATGAGTGACGAAGACATCCTCCGGACACGCGCGGACCGTCCAAAACCAGACTCCCGTCTATCCACATTAATGCAGGACAGTGCTGTGGACCGTTTGTGGACAGACGCCTGAAAAGAACGCTAAGTCATTGATTGGAAAGGCAGGTATACGCGCTGCCTAAAAAATGTGCAGAACACGCCAGATGGGCTCCGCGGGGGCCGCCGACGGCCCGTAAACGGAAAAATCCCGCCATGTCTCTCCCTTTCCACATTCCGCCGGGACAGTCTTGTGGACGGGTTGTGGAAAACTATCTGAGAAGCCACTTAAGTCATTGATTGAAAAGCACTTCATACCTGCTGATTAAAAAATAGGCAATAGCTATTTGCGCGGTATTATCCAGTCCCCGCGCTCATGGTCAGCACATGGCCGCGCAATGTCACTGTAAGGCGGTCTTGCGATCTCTTTTCGCCCCTGGTTGGGCATTTCCGGCAGGTCGCAGAAAGTTTTCCACAGCCGGGGCGTTCTATCCGAGGTTGTCCAGAGTTCCTGTGGATAACTTTGTGAACAAGCCGGGGGCGCAGCCGGTAAGTGTTTGACGCATAAGGGGTTTGTTTACATTGCCTAAAAAATAAGACAGCCGAAAGCGCATAAGAATCAAAGGCTTGTGTCAAGTCATGCCGCTTTGCGGGGTTATTGCCTCCCCCACCCCAAGAGACTTGACAGACCAGTTATGCTGTGGACATGTCAATTCCACGCCGCTTGCCCGGCCGTGCCCCATGTCAGAACCGCTGAACTTTTCGCGTGAAACCCAGCCTATGGCCCCTCCAGGGGCACGTGAGGCGATTCCAGTCGGGGAACTGAACCACGCGATCGCCCAGGTACTGGAACGTAGTTTTCCGCTGACCTGGGTCCGGGGCGAAATCTCAAATTTCACACGCGCCGCCAGCGGCCACTGGTATTTCTCGCTCAAGGACGCGCGTGCCCAGATCCGCTGCGTGATGTTCCGCGGGCGCAACCAGCATGTCGACTTCACGCCGCGCGAGGGCGAGGCGGTCGAGGTGCGGGCGCTGGTGTCGATGTATGAGGCGCGCGGCGAGTTGCAGCTGGGTGTGGAGGGCATGCGCCGCGCCGGCCTTGGCAATCTCTACGAGGCATTCTTGCGCCTGAAGGAAAAGCTCTCGCAGGCCGGGCTGTTCGCGCCCGAGCGCAAGCGGCCACTGCCGGTCCACGCCCGCACCATTGGCGTGATCACCTCGCTGCAGGCCGCCGCCTTGCGCGACGTGATCAGCACCCTGCGCCGGCGCGCGCCGCATGTGCCCGTCGTGGTTTACCCGGTGCCGGTGCAGGGCGCCGGCGCGGCGGCCAGGATCGCCGCCATGATCGACACCGCCAGCGAGCGCAACGAATGCGATGTGCTGATCCTGTGCCGTGGCGGCGGCAGCATCGAAGACCTGTGGTCGTTCAATGAAGAGAGCGTGGCGCAGGCCATCGCGCGCTGCGCCGTGCCGGTGGTCTCCGGCGTGGGCCACGAAACCGATTTCACCATCGCCGACTTCGTCGCCGACGTGCGCGCGCCCACCCCTACCGGTGCAGCCGAGCTGGTCAGCCCGGACCGTAGCCATATGCTGCTGCAAGCCAGCCGCGCGCGCGACGCGCTGGCCCAGTGCATGCAGCGCCAGCTCGACCGGCGCGCCCAGAACCTGGACTGGCTGGCCCGCCGCCTGCGCAGCCCGCAAGCGCAGGTGCAGGAGCGCCGCCTGCAGGTCGACAACCTCATGCGTCACCTGCGCTCCGCGCTGCGCGATACCGTGGCAGCCCAGCGGCACCGCCAGCAGGTGCTGGCCATGCGCTGGGCGGCCGGCCGTCCCGACCTGGCCCAGGCCCAGGCCGAGCTGCGCCGCACCGCGCTGCGCCTGCGCGACGCCATGGAACCCGGCTGCCTGCGCTACCACGT
>NZ_JBIUHC010000184.1:0-18624 GCF_044627735.1 Cupriavidus sp. CuC1
GAGTCTGCGCATGGCTGCCTCTCCATTAGAGTAACCACGCAATCATACATGCTGCAATACTTATGTCGTCATGTTTAAAACGGCAACACCGCCCAGCCGCGACAGCAGCTAGAAGCATCAAAACCCCGCCCCAAAACGCACCCCCCGCGTCAGCGGGCTAAAATAAAAGCCATACACATCGCACACGTGCATACACACCCAACTCCGCACGGTCCGTCCGCGCTGGCATATGCACTTCACCCCTCGCCTGCTCGCCGTATGGCAAGATTGGCACCTGCCCAAGGTGCCGGTCTGGTGATCGTGCCGGCTCAAGGGCTGGCCGCCACCAGGGATGGAGCATCATGCCGTTGAAAGACACCCCCAAGGACTGGGTTCTCCGCGCGCCGCAAGCAGGCCGCATGGAACGCATCGAGGCGTTCTTTTCCGGGCACGGCTACGATCCGCATCGCCACGATACCTATGCCATCGGACGGACGTTGTCGGGCGTGCAGCGCTTTCAATATCGTGGCGGAGAGTGCAACAGCGTGCCTGGCGGGACCATTGTGCTGCATCCCGATGAGGTCCATGACGGCGAGGCCGGCACCGAAGCTGGCTTCCAGTACCGGATGATGTATATCGAGCCGGCATTGATCCAGCAGGTGCTGGGCGGCAAGCCGCTGCCCTTTATCAAGAACGGCCTGTCCTCGGATGCGCGGCTGCGCGAAGCGACCGGCGCCTTGCTGCAAAGCATGGAGAGCCCGCTCGATCCGCTGGAGGAAGACGATGCGCTGTTCGATCTCGCGCATGCCCTGAGCGCCGCAGCCGGCGCTCCCGCCAGGCACCAGGGCTGTGACTACCGGGCTGCGGAGATGGCGCGGGGATTTATCCATGGCGCGCTGCACCGCACGGTCACCTTGAGCGAGCTGGAAGCGTGCTGCGGGCGTGATCGCTGGAGCCTGTCGCGCGATTTCCGCCTGCTGTTCGGCACCAGCCCATACCGCTACCTGACCATGCGCCGGCTTGACCTGGTGCGCTCGCTGCTGATGCGGGGCCAGTCGCTGGCCGACGCTGCGCTGGCCGCCGGCTTCACCGATCAGAGCCATATGACGCGTCACTTCGGCAGGGCCTATGGCATGTCGCCTGCCCGCTGGGTAAAGATGCAGCAAAGGGTGCGCTGAGGGCGCCCGCTGAAGGCACCCGCTGAAGGCACCCGCTGAAGGCTTGCACGATCGTACAAGATTTCGCGCGCCGGCCTTGCTAACGTGAGCGTTCATGACAAGGCAAGGAGATACACGCCATGCAACACGATCAGGCAAGCACCCAACACAAAGACATCACGGAATACAAAAGCCTGAACTTCGCACAGAAGCTCGGCTTGATCCATGAGCGCTGGACGCCGAAAGTCATCGCCGAGATGAACGACTACCAGTTCAAGCTGGTGAAGATCGAAGGCGATTTTCTCTGGCACCGCCATGTCGATACCGATGAGGCGTTCATCGTGCTGGAGGGCACGCTGCGCATCGATTTTCGCGACGGGCAAGTGCGGCTATCGGCGGGCGAAATGTTTGTGGTGCCCAAGGGCGTGGAGCACAAACCCTTTGCCGAGACCGAGGTGAAGCTGCTGCTGATCGAGCCCCGGGGCGTAGTGAATACCGGCGAAGCGGGTGGCGAGCGGACGGCGGTCAACGACGTCTGGATCTGACCGCCCTGCCCGCCGTGCCCGCCCTACCCTCCCGGCCCTCAGGCTTTGCTAAGCCTTGCTAAGCTTTGCGATACCGCGCGATGCCGTCCGGGCCCACCTCCATCACGGCCTCTTCCCGGTGCACGAGATAGTTCAGGTGGGCAATGCTCTCGCCCGTTGCCATGCCCAGCAGCCCGGGCTCGCCGCCGATGGGGCGGGAGAATAGCTCGCCGAAGACATCCACCGCCCGCCTGGGCTCGGCCAGCGCGCCGCGCAGCCGGTCCAGCGCCTGATGCTGGCTACGCTCCAGATAATCGATACGCGCATGCAGGCCACGGAACGGCTCGTTGTGGGCCGGCAGCACCAGTACGTCGTCCGGGACTTCCCGGCGCAGCTTGGCGAGCGACGCCAGCCAGTCGCCCATCGGATCGGCATCGGGCTCGGTCGGGAAGACCGACACATTGGAAGAGATGCGCGGCAGGATCTGGTCGCCGCTGATCAGGATCTTCAACGCCTCGCTGTAGAGGCAGGCGTGTTCGGGTGAGTGGCCGTTGCCAACCACGACCCGCCACTGGTGCTCGCCAATCGTCAGGTGCTCGCCGTCGCGCAGGCGCCGGTAACTGTCGGGCAAGGCGTGGACGTACTTGCCGAAGCCGCCAAAGCGCACGCGGTAGGCCTCGATGGCGTTGTCGTCCCAGCCCGCGCGGCGATAAAAGCGCACGCCGTCTTCCGGCGCCTCGCGTCCGGTGTCCGCCGCGAGCACGCGGCAGTTCAGGTATTCCAGCCGGGTCATCCACAGGCGGCAGGCGAACTTGCGGGTCAGCCAGCCGGCCATGCCGATATGGTCGGGGTGCATGTGCGTGACGAAGAGCCGGGTCAGCCCGTCCGCCAGCGCTCCACCCTGCGCGAAAAGGTCGCGCCAGGCGGCGGCGGTTTCGCTGGTCTGCAAGCCGGCGTCGACCCCGGCCCAGCCATTGCCGTCGCGCACCGCCCACAGGTTGATATGGCTCAGCGCAAACGGCATCGGCATGCGGATCCACAACACGCCCGGCACGATCTCAACCGCGCTGCCTGGCGCCGGCGCTTCTCCGCAGGGGTAGTCGAGAACCGGCTTGCTCTCGGGAGAGGGGGTCAAACTCTCGTCGCTCATTTTGTTTTATTCCTTGGGTCCGTGCGGACATGCCGGCTGCGACGCATTGCGCGCAGGATACTGCACCGGCATGGGGCAAGGCTGCGCATCTTGCGTGCGACGCCGTGAGCGATTCTACCGAGGTCTGGCCGTTCGCGCAGCGCACAATAAGGGCGCCCCGCGGCCGTTGAGGCTGGCCGCTATGTCAGCGGCGCTATCGCCACGCCCTTGGCGCCGTGGCGGCGCCAGCCTGCCGGTGGCATGCCGAACTCGCGCTTGAATGCGCGGTTGAAGGCAGCCTCCGACTCGTAGCCCACGTGCTCCGCTACCGCGCCAACCGACTTGCTCCCGCCGCGCAGTTCCTGCGCCGCGATCTGCAGGCGCCAATGCGCCAGGTACTGCATGGGCGGCTGCCCCAAAAGCTCGGTGAAGCGCTGCGCCAGCGCCGAACGCGACAACCCCACCTTGCGCGCGAGCTCGTCGACGGTCCAGGCATAGGCAGGCCGCGCGTGCATCATCGATAACGCGCGCCCGACGAAGCGGTCGCGCACGCCCGCCAGCCATCCTTTCTTGTCCGCTGGCAGCGCATCGATGCAGCGGCGCACCGCCTCCACAAAGAGCAGTTCGGACAACCTGGCAAGGACGATCTCGGTGCCGACCCGCCAGTCCGCCGCCTCGGCCGCCGCAAACTGCAGCGAGGCATCGAGCCAGGCCGAGCGGGGATCGTTGCGCATGTCGATCTTGAAGATGCGCGGCAGCGCGGATAGCAGGGGGTTGCTCAACGTATCGTCGCAAGCCAGGAAGCCGCATACGAGACGCGTGCCGGCTCCGCCGCCGCCGTATGACAGCCGCATCACCTGGCGCGGCGCCTTCTCCAGTTGCGTGGCTAGCAAGGGCCCCACCAGCACGGGCGACAGGTCGAGCACGCTGGCCATGATGTGCGACTCGCCTTGCGGCACCACCAGCAGTTCGCCGGCAGTCAGATGAATGGCCGACATGGGGTCGTCCGCCAGCCGTGCCCAGCAACTCCCTTCGGTAACCAGGTGGAATGACACCACGCGCTCGGAGCGCGGCAGGAACGCGTCGCACAGCGCGGCATCCGCCTCGCCAAGCACGCACCACGGCGCGGTGAATTCTCCGTTGAGATACACCGCGCCGCTCAGGCGTACCACGCGAAGAACATCGGAAACGGCATCCATGAACAAGGCCCGTCAAATCCGGCGTCTCGCGCAAGAACGCTGGACGCCGGAGCATTCGTCAAGACAAGCAACGTGGTGATACTACACCCACCCCATGCGCGACAAAACCAGTCCGCAGGGCTTGTCATTCGCACGGATGCCGCCGGGCTACCGGCACCGCGCGTGCAAACCGCCAAGGAGACACGATATGCGCAACGAGAAAACCTATCAGGGCAGCTGCTTTTGCGGTGCGGTGCAGTTCACGGTCAGCGGCGAGCCCGCCGGCATGGGCTACTGCCATTGCGAGTCCTGCCGCACCTGGTCCGCGGGTCCCGTCAACGCCTTCACGCTGTGGAAACCCGAGGCGGTGCATGTCACGCAGGGCGCCGGCAATATCGGCACGTACAACAAGACGGCGAACAGCTATCGCAAATGGTGCAAGACGTGCGGCGGGCACATTTTCACCGAGCATCCGGGCATGGGGCTTACCGATGTGTACGCGGCGGTCATTCCCGGCTTTCCCTATCAACCGGGCATCCATGTGCACTATCAGGAATCGAAGCTGCGGATGCACGACGGCTTGCCCAAGATGAAGGATGTCCCGAAGGAAATGGGCGGATCGGGCGTGAGCGTCGCGGAATGACCGCGTCGCCGCGTTGCGGCCCAATGCCCGATTCCACAAGCTACCAGGAGTACCACCATGTCCGCTGTCCTTTCCGACTCACACCCCGCAGCCGATCTCGGCGCGGTCAAGACCCGCCAGCAGGCCGCATGGTCCGCAGGCAACTATGCCGTCGTAGGCACCACGCTGCAGATCGTCGGCGAGACCCTGTGCGAAGCGCTTGACCTGCGCGCCGGCGCGCGTGTGCTCGACGTCGCCGCCGGCAACGGCAACGCCACGCTGGCGGCCGCGCGCCGCTGGTGCGATGTCACCTCCACCGACTACGTGCCCGCCCTGCTCGAAGCCGGCCGCGCCCGTGCGCAAGCCGAAGGCCACACGATCTGCTTCCAGGAGGCTGACGCGGAAAACCTGCCGTTTCCCGATGCCTCGTTCGATGTGGTGCTGTCCACCTTCGGCGTGATGTTCACCCCTGACCAGGAACAAGCCGCGCGCGAGCTCGCGCGCGTGTGCAAGCCCGGCGGCAGGATCGGGCTGGCCAACTGGACGCCCGAGAGTTTTATCGGCCAGCTGTTCAAGACCATCGGCAAGTACATCCCCCCGCCGCCGGGCGTCAAATCGCCCGCATCATGGGGCACCAAGGCAGCGCTTGAGACCCTGTTCGGCGACGCCGCCCGGGCGATCCACACGGCCACCCGCGAGTTCATCTTCCGCTACCACTCGCCGGCGCACTGGCTCGAAGTGTTCCGCACCTACTATGGCCCGATGCACAAGACGTTCGGCGCGCTAGATGCCGGGAAACAAGCGGCATTCACCGAGGAATTGATGGCGCTGATGGTGAGCCGCAACCGCTCGGGCGATGGCACGCTGGTCTTGCCCAGCGAGTATCTCGAAGTGGTGATCGAACGCAGCCGCTGACGCCCAGCGACAAACGCGCCGTGAAAGGCTGACAACCGTGGGGCAAAAAAACTTCAGCCGTGGTTGCATCCGCCACCATCTCCTGCCCCGCTGGCAACTACCCTCCCCTTCAGCGGGGTACTGAAATTGCTGTGCTGCAGCACACTTACCAACGGCAACTCGATCAACCCCGTTGTTGCCATCCCTTGAGGGTGTAGGCGATCTCCCCGGCCTACACCCCTTTTTCCCCCGCTTCCTCTTGATTTGAGGGGCCAGGACAGGCTGATTCAGCGGCGTTTTCTCATAACCAATCCCCTCTACAGGGGGGATGCAAATAATGAAACCGCCATAGCATCAGGCATTCCACCGTTTTTATTTCAGAGCTTAAAATATTTAAATGTATGCCAAAAATTATCTCGGCTATAGTGCAGCGCACCAATTGACTATTTGATATTTTCGACATTTCATGTCAATTTGGCGGGGGAAGTATTTCAAGAAATGAACAGTTCCGGCCGACGGGCATGAACCGGTTATTTCAGTTTCAAGATCCACATAAACAAATGCAAAAAGCGAGGTCGCAGCCGACGCGGTAGGGTGAGCCACAACACCGCGCAGCCGACCCGCAGGACACATAAATCAACCACGCGGCACGCGCGGCCTGCAAGCGCCGAGCGGCACGTTGTGGAACAAAACGGGGTCCCACCTTCAGGCAAGGGGCAATAGTGCAGCACACAGGGGTATATACACGTCAGGAACTGGACAATTACTTTGCCTCGTACGTAGGGATGGAAGGCGGAAACCCGAGGGCCAATGTCTGGATCTGCGACAGAAGCCCACATCCCTGGTACGAGCGCCTGGCGGGGCCATTACGGCCGAGCACGGAGCCACACGCATGGGATGCGGCGTTTCGCGCGAAGCATCGGGAAGCCATGGGCAAATGGCTGAACCATCAGCGCATTGCCCGCATCATGGCCGCAGCCCGCGCGCAAGCGCTCGGCATCCGGCTGGATGACAATGACTGGAAGGAGTACTACTGGGACCAGCTCTACGCACCCGACGGCGCGGAATTCAAGCTCAACCTGTTTCCCCTGCCCGTCATGCTCGATGGCCTGACACCCTGGTCCAAAGTGTTCCGCGGCCAGTCCGAGCTCGTGCCCAAGGATCGCTACTTGGATCTGTGCCGGCATGGCGGGCGATTCCGCTTCCTGCGCACGCTCTGCGCGCACTGGCGGCCCAAGGTGGTCATCTGCATCGGCTATCGCCAGGCTGAGGACTTCGTGCGGGCATTTGGACTAGATCAGGTCGCATGTGAAGAGCGGCAATTGCAGCCGGCGGACCAGGTAAGGCTGCTGCACGCCTACGAAAGAGACGGCACCACATGGATCCTGTGCCCCGCACTCGCGGGCAGCGCGGGGCTGACCTCCGACGTGCAGCTCAACGCGTTCGGCAAGCTGCTCGGCGCCAGCCTGGCACCAAGCGACTTCGATAGCCGTCCCGCGGCTGCAAGCGGTCCGGGCAGATTGCCGCAGAGCCAGCACGCGCTGTCGGCCGGGAGTGCATCCAGTGCGCTTCCAAGCGGCGGGTATCCTGCCCAACGGAATCACCACCCCGATCCAAGTGAAGCGCGACAACGCAGATCGGACTTCGTGCTCCAGGGCATGTAGCCCCTGGAGCCACTGTTCAGCCTGCCGGCCACCGTAGGGACGCTTTACCTGGCCACCGAGGGCGAAGAGCAAGCCTTCCGGGCCGGGGATGAATTCCATTTGCGCGCCAACGAAGCGCATTCGGAGCGCTACGGGCCGCAGGGCGTGAAGTACATGGTCGGCAGGAAATAGAGCGCCGGGGCTGTCGGCTGCGCGGCGGGATTTGCACCAGCGCCCCGACTCATGCGAACATCCTTCGTTTTTTGGGAGCCCTGCCCATGAAACGATCAACCCTACTCGCATCTTGCCTGGCTCACGCTGGCCGTGGGCCAACCCGCACTCGCGGACACGCTGAAGAAGCCCGGCCTCGAGGCACTGGTCGCCGCCGCGCAGGCCAGCCCGCCGGCCGATTTCAATGCATTCCTGAACGCGGCAGCCAAGGCCAATCCCTCGCTGGCAGGCAGTGTCGCAGCGTACCGACAACACGCCCCGCTGCACGGCGACGACCTGACCAATATCGGGCGCTTGCTGGGCGTCTATAACCGGATTCACAACCACCAGGCGGTGATCAACGCCATCGAGCGCATGGTGGCCTTGCGCACCGTGCGCGACGAAAAGATCCCGCAGCACGAGAACCCCGCCATCATCGCCTTCGGCAAGCTGGTGGAAGGCATGGCCAAGGACTTCGGCCTCACCTTCCGCAACGTGGACAACCGCGTGTTCGAGGTCACGCTGCCGGGCCGGGGCAAGGAAGAATTCGGCTTGCTCACCCACGCCGACGTGGTCCCGGCCGTGGCGGACGAATGGGTGCTGGAGGACGGCACCAGGCTCGATCCGTTCAAGGTCACGCGCGTGGGCGATTTTCTGTACGGCCGCGGCACCATCGACGACAAGGGCTCGATCGCCACCGTGCTGTACGCAATGAAGACCGTGAAAGAGAGCGGCCTGAAGCTCGAGCGCACCATCCGGCTGATGATCGAGACCACCGAGGAAACCGGTGGCGACGGCATGAAGTACTACCGGCAGCACACCACGCTGCCCGAGTACAACATCGTGCTCGACAGCAAATACCCCGCCGTGGTGGCCGAGAAAGGCTCGGGCAGCCTGAAGGTGTTCTTCCTCGTGCAGGCCGCCGACGGCAAGGCTACCGCCATCGTCGCCATGAGCGGCGCGGCCGCCGCCAACGCCGTGCCGCAGACCGCGAGCGCGCAACTCAAGGGCGGCGACCTGAACGCGGCCCGCGCCCGGCTTGAAGCAGCACGCGCCGCCTTTATCGAGAAATACGCGCCGCAGGGCAGGTTCGCGATCGATATCACCCAGGGCGCCGACAGCCTGGAGGTCAAGGTCACCGGCAGTTCCGCCCACGGCTCCCGGCCCGAGGAAGGCGTGAATCCCCTGCCGCGCCTGACGCTGTTCCTGCGGGAATCCGGCATCGCGCTGGCCGACAACCACTACGCCCGGGCAGCAAAGTACCTCGACGACCTGTACGGCACCGGCTACCTCGGCGAAAAAATGGGCGTGGCCTACAAGGACGACTTCATGGGCCCGCTCACCCTGTCGCCCAACCTGGTCCGGGAAAAGGACGGCCAGCTGGAAGTCACCGCCAACGTCCGCATGCCGCGCGGCAACACGCCGCAGGCACTGTCCAAGGCCGTGGCCGACAAGATCAACGCCTGGGCCGCCGCCAACCACGCGACGGTGACCATCAGCCACGACCAAGGCGACTGGATGGCGCGCGACCCGAAGGGCGCGTGGCTGTCCACGCTGCTCAATATCTTTGGCGACACCACGGGGCTGGAAGCCAAACCCGTGCCCACCGCCGGCAGCACGACCGCCAAGCTGATGCCGAACGCCATCAACTTCGGCCCCGCCATGCCCGGCAAGAAGTACACCGCGCACAACGCCAAGGAGTACAAGGAAGTCGCCGACCTGGACCTGGACATGCAGATGTTCACCGAGATGCTGATCCGCATCGGGGATCTGAAGGCGATGCAGTAACACGGCGCGCGCCGGTCGGTCGCCGGCGTTCAGCGCGCGGCAAGGCGCTCAGCGCAGATCGCCCAGCACCGTGGCGCGCGTGAAATCCTCGATGTTGTCGAGCAGCGCGTCCAGCGCCTTGCCGGCACCTTCCACATCCGCCTTGAAAATGGCCGCGGCCACGGCGGCATGCAGTTTTGCCATCTGTGGCAGGTCCGCCGCCTGCTTGTAGTGGAAGTACCAGAAGCGGCGCGACAGCCCGTGCATCAGGCGCATCGCGCCCTCTGCGAACTCGTTGCGGGCAGCCACCAGGCTCAGCTCATTGAACTCGCGGTCGGCACGGATAAAGGACACATCGTCCCCGGACTTGGAGGCCCGGGCAAACTCCTCCGCCAACCGCTTGAACTGCGCGCGCTCCTCGGGCGTGGCGCGGCGCGCCGCGCTGCGGCAGATCAGGCGCTCTACCTCGCGGCGGGTCTCCAGCAGCTTGAGCTGCTTGGCGACGTCGATCTGCGGCACCAGCAAGCCGCGCTGTGGCAACACCACCACCAGATGCTCGCGGGCAAGGCGCTGGATCGCCTCGCGGATCGGCGTGCGGCCGATGCCGGTCATCTCGCTGAGCTGCAACTCGGAGACCGAGGTGCCGGGGGCCAGCCGCAGCGTGATGATGGCCTCTTCGATCTGCTCGTAAGCCAGGTCCGTCAGCCTGCCCTTCTGCACGGGCGAGGTATCCGCCGCATCGTCCGTCTCCACCGCTTCCACTGCCCGAACCTTACTGGCAGATGCCGTTTTCCTGATCATGGCCACCCAGTCAAGTGATGAGATACCAATTGTATATGAGTCATTTGGACAATCTCTCCCAGCCTTTGCGGATCAGCCTTCGCCTGCTATCATCCATCTAATATATTAGTTGTGTTGGAGACCGTATGGATGTGATTCGCGTGGGTCGTGGCCCTGTCAGCGTAGTGGCCGTGCACGGCATCCAGGGCACCCGCGCCGCCTGGCTGCCACTCGCTGGGTCCCTGGCAGCGGACTGCACCTTCATCCTGCCCAACCTGCAAGGACGGGGCCAGGCAGCACGCCCGGACAACGCGCAGGGCTATACGCTAGCGCGTTATGCGGCGGCGTTGCGCGAAGTAATCGGCGTGCACGCCGGTACCGGTCCCTTCGTGCTGGCGGGCTGGAGCATGGGCGTATCCGTGGCGCTTGCGTATGCGCAGGCCTGCCGCCAGGATCCTGCCGCGCCGGCGCCGTCGGGCCTGTTCCTGCTGTCCGGCTCGCCGCATCTGGCAAACGTGCAGTGGTTTCGTGCGACGGACGATACCGCCCTGCGGGCGGAAATCGCGCAACGCGAGCGCCGCCTTGACCTGGCCGAGGCGGCGGACCACAGCGCCGTTGCGTGGACCTGGCAAGCCATCCGCGGTACCGACCAGCGCGCACTACTGCCGCGTATCCGCACGCCAGCGCTGGTGGTGCACGGCCACGACGATGAGGATTCGCCCTGGCCGCACGCCGTCGCGCTGGCGCAGGCCCTGCCCCACGCCGCGCTGACGGGCATCGCCGGTGCCGGGCACAGCGTGCTCACGTACCACACCGCAGCTGTCGGGCAAGCCTTGCGCACCCACCTCCCCCGCCTTTACCCATCCCTACAGGAGTCGCCGTGAGAGTCGAAGATCTCGTGTATTTCTGCGCCCCCGCCCGCCTGATCGTTGGCGCGGGCACGCGTGCGCAATTGCCAGGCCTGCTGGCGCACCTGGGCTACCGCAACGGCGTGCTGGTCACCGATGCGTTCTTCTCCGGGCACACGCCATGGGTCGGCGAGTATGTGGCAGCCGCCCGTGCGGCCGGTATCGAGACGCTGGTCTATGACGGCGGCATGGCGGATCCCACCACCGTGCTATGCGACGCGGCCACCTCGGAGTTGCGGGAACAACTGGCCGGCAAGGCGCCCGACCACGTCATTGCCCTGGGCGGCGGCAGCAACATCGACCTCGCCAAGGCCTTGTGCCTGACGCTGCCCGGCGGCCGGCCAATCCGGGATTTTGCCGGGACGATGCCTGCGGGCACGCAGCCGATCCCCTTGATCGCTCTACCCACGACGTCGGGCACCGGCTCCGAGGCCACGCCCGGCGCCATCCTGGTGGACCCGGACAGCGCCACCAAGATCGCGGTCATGGACAATGCGCTGCGCCCGCGGATCGCGTTGATCGATCCCGAATTCACCTATACCTGCCCGCCACGGGTGACCGCCGATGCCGGCATCGACGCGCTCACGCACGCGCTGGAATCCTTCATCACCGTCGACTCCTCGGCTTACCCGCGCCACGGCAATCCCGATCCGGGCTATAGCGGCCGCTCGGCCCTGACCATGTTGTTCGCACGCGAAGCCATCCGCCTGTGCGCCCGCTACCTGGAACGCGCCTACCGCGACGGCGGCGACATCGAGGCGCGCACCGGCATGTGCTACGCCAGCCTGTATGCCGCGCTGTCGTACGGCAGCGCGGGGCTGAACGCGGTGCACGGCATTGCCTATGCCGTGGCCGGCATGACGCACCGCTCGCACGGCAGCACAAACGCGGTGATGCTGCCTTACGTGCTCGATGCCCTGAAGCAGGAGCGCCATGCCGAACTGACGGAGGTGGCGCGCCTGTTCGGCATCGACGACCAGGACGAGGCGCAGGCCGTGTCGCGCCTGCCGCTGGCCATCCGCGCGCTGGTGGAACGGCTCGGCATCCCAGGCGACCTCGCAGCCTTCGGCATTGCCGAAGCCGCACTGCCGGCGCTCACTACGGACGCCCTCACCGTGACCCGGCTGGCCAGCGCCTTCCCCGTGGAAGACGTGCCGGCGCGCTATGCGGCCATTGTGCAGCGTGCCTGGCATGGCCAGCTCGATCTGACCGGCCCTGCCACAAGTGGCCGCCAGGTTGCTTAACCCGCGCGCATCCGTGTCTTGGTGTTTTCCCTCGGTGTCTTTGTTTACCATTTGAATACGTCTACGATGCAACTAATATATTAGACAAGGCGGCACACCAGCAAGCCGCCATACCCAAAGGAGACAAACATGGATATGTCGGCGGGCGAACAGAAGTTGAGGCCGGGAATCGCCGCCCGGCTCGAACGGTTACCGATGACGAACTATCAGCGCTCGCTGTTCGGCATCATTGCCACGGCCTGGTTCTTCGACTCGATGGACCTGGGCATGATGACGTTCGTGCTGGGCTCCATCAAGGCGGAGTTCGTCCTCACGGCCACGCAGACGGGCTTGCTGGCCAGTTCCAGCTTTCTCGGCATGTTCCTGGGCGCCGCCATTGCCGGCCTGCTGGCCGACCGCTTCGGGCGCAAGCCGGTGTTCCAGGTCAGCATGGTGTTCTGGGGCGTCGGCAGCCTGTTGTGCGGCCTCGCGGACAACGTCACCAGCCTGATGCTGTTTCGCGTGCTGCTTGGCTTCGGCATGGGCATGGAGTTCCCGATCGGATTGTCGATGGTGTCCGAGATCGTGCCGGCCAAGAGCCGTGGCAAATACGTTGCCATCCTGGAAGGATTCTGGCCGATCGGCTTTATCGCCGCCGGCGTACTGACCTACTTCCTGCTCCCTGTCATCGGCTGGCGTGGCATCTTCATCGCCCTGGCGGTTCCCGCCGCCTTCGTGTTCGTGGTGCGCCGGCGCGTGCCGGAATCGCCGCGCTGGCTCGAAGACACCGGCCGCGAGCGCGAAGCCGACAGCACCATGGCGGGCATCGAAGCCCACGTGGAGCGCGCCTGGGGCGCCGCACTCCCGCCAGTGGCCGACAGCTACGCAACCCCGCCGCGTCACAAGCGCAAGGCGTTGTTCGCCGAGTTGTGGCGTGGTCCATATGCAAAGCGCACCGTGATGCTCTGGTCGGTCTGGTTCTTCGCCCTGCTTGGCTACTACGGCCTCACCACCTGGCTTGGCGCCCTGCTGCAGCAGGCGGGCTATGCGGTCACCAAGTCGGTGCTGTACATGGTTTACATCTCGCTGGCCGGCATCCCGGGCTTCATCTTCTCCGCCTGGCTACTGGAGAAGCCCACCTGCGCGCTGATGCTGCTGGGCAGCGCCGCAGCGGCGTACTTATACGGGCAAGCCGCGGTACTGCGGCTGCCAGTAGAGCACTTGATCGCCGCCGGGCTATGCATGCAGTTTTTCCTGTTCGGCATGTGGTCGGTGCTCTATGCCTATACGCCGGAGCTTTACCCGACGCGATCGCGCGCTACCGGGTCCGGATTTGCGTCTTCCATCGGGCGCATCGGTTCGCTTGCGGGCCCTTACCTGGTCGGTGTGTTGCTGCCTGTCACAGGACAGGGCGGGATTTTTACGCTGGGCGCGCTGTCGTTTGTTGTCGCGGCGCTGGCGGTGTTGCTGCTTGGCGTGGAAACCAAGGGACGGGCGCTGGAGGAGGTTTCGCACTAAGCGCGGTCATTCTCGGGACTGGTTTTGTTGTTGCACGGCCCCTCGCGATGCGAGGGCCGTTTTTACTTTGGCGCGAGGGTTGGCGTGGACTTGTCGCCCGCGGCGCCAGCGTCCGCCCCCAACGGCTCAGGGAAAGAAAAAAAGGGTTACGGCGTTGACATATCAATATATCCTACTAATATATTAGTTATGTATCAGATGAAAAGGAGACACGCCATGATGACCGAACGCCAACGCAAATTCCGCGAACAATACAAAGCCGACATCAGCCCCCTCTACAACGGCCTGCTTCACATCACCGTCATGTACGGCGTCGGCATCCTCGCCATCGCGTACTGCCTCACCCATATGTCCGATGCCCGGTGGGAGTGGCTGCTGAACCTGCCGGTGTTCCTCGCGGGCAACTTCGTCGAATGGTTCATGCACAAGTACGTCATGCACCGGAAGATCGATGTGTTCGCCCTGCGTGCCATCTACGAGCGCCACACCCGGCAGCACCACCAGTACTTCACCGACAACGAACCCACCATCGACACCACGCGCGAGTTCCGCATCGTCTTTTTCCCCTGGCGCGTGCTGGCCACGCTGGGCGTTGCGGGCAGCACGCTGTCCTACGTCACCTCGCTGGTGTTCAATGCCAACGCTGCATATGTAGTGTTCCTCACCATGGTGGCGCAGTACCTCGTGTACGAGACCTTCCACTACTGCTGCCACGTGCACGAGAACTGGTTCGTGCGCAACATGCCCTTCATCAACACCATCCGCCGCCATCACACCGCGCATCACAACATGGGCATCATGATGAAGTACAACATGAACCTCACCTTTCCCATCGCCGACTGGTTCATGGGTACCAGCGACCTGCGCCGCGGCCTCCTCGGCCACCTGTTCAACGGCTACAGCAACGCGCATGTGAAGGAGGAACTCAAGCCCATCATCGAGAAGTTCCGCAACGATCATTCACGCGTCACGCTGGACGGACCCGAGTTGACCGAAGACGAGCGCCGCGCGATGGTAGCCTGAGCCACGCCGCGCATCCCGCACCGATGCCCGGGTAGGCAGCCGAATCCAGCGGCATCCGGTGGCCCGCCAGGGCATACCCGATGTCGTGCAGCGGATCCTGAATGGCACCTGCCCAACACCATCGATGCAGGACATCCCGTGCGCGACGTCGATTAATGCTGCGCGCCGGCGCGTTCCTTGACCGGCAGCCAGATCTCCAGCAAGCCCTCGCCCGTGACCGGGTCATAGTCCTCGCTGTAGCGTTCGAAATCCGGCGCGCAAGCCGATTCCATGCCAGACGCGGGCAGCCACTTGTTCCAGATGCTGGTCACGGTATGGTGCAGCGTGGCAATGGGGCCGACATGCCGGAACACCGCGTAGCGCAGCGGAAGCAGCTCGAGGGTGCGGAACTCCGCCGGCAAACCATCCAGGCTTTGCACCTCAACACCGGCGATATAGTCGAAGCCGCCTTTGCCGTCGGGGTTGCAGCACGCGCCATAGGTCACGCCGCCCACCTGTCCGGGCACCTTGCCGATGTGGGGGATAAAGGCATCCCACAAGGCGGGAATGCCCGCGATGGTGTCGACGGTAAAGCGGCCGCCGAAGCCGGCTATCAGGTGGCGCCCACCGGTTTCGAATCGCGGCGGCTGCAGATCTGGCAATGTCTGTTCGTTCATGCGTGGAAGCTCCATGGGTGGAAGTTCGGCTCGAATGGGCCGGGAATCCAGAACGGGAGTGTAGCGCCATCGTGCACGTCCGCCCATTGTGGTGCGGCGGCGCCGTCATGGTGTTGGCTTGGATATTGCATCGGATGGCAGTCGCCGCCGGCTGGCGGTCAACTCAAGCCGCCAACCCAACAAAAGGAAGGAATGCGATGCGAAACATGATGGTGCGCCTGGCTACGCTGGCACTGGCAATGTGCATATGGGCTAGCGGCCCGGGCGTGGCCATGGCCCAGCCCTATCCGGGCAAGCCGATCCGGTTGGTGGTGCCGTTTCCGCCCGCGGGCGCCACGGATGTGATGGGCCGGGCCATCGCCCAGAAGCTATCGGAAGGCCTGGGCCAGCCGGTAACGGTTGAAAACCGCCCCGGTGCGGGCAGCACCATCGGCACCGACCTGGTTGCCAAAGCCGCCCCCGATGGCTACACCTTGCTGCTGGCATCCGGGTCGCTGGCCATTGCGGCCAATCTCTATAGCAAGCTCGGCTTCGACGTGATCAAGAGCTTCGCGCCAGTATCGCTGGTCGGCCATGTACCGCACATGCTGGTGGTCAACCCGAGCGTCCCCGCGAATTCTGTCAAGGAACTTGTCGCGTTGGCCAAGGCAAAGCCGGGTCAGCTTAGCGCGGCATCGCAGGGAAACGGCACCCTGTCGCACCTGGAGCTTGAACTGTTCAAGAGCGCCACCGGCATCGACGTGCTTCATGTCCCCTACAAAGGCAGCAATAACGTGATGCCGGACCTGCTGGCAGGAAACGTCTCCATCTTCTTCGACAGCGTGCCTTCGTCCATGCCGCTGGTGAAGAACGGAAAGCTCAAGGCACTGGGCGTCGTGGGCAGCCAGCGCCTGCCGATGAGCCCCGAAATCCCGACCCTTGCCGAAGCCGGCCTGCCCGGCTTCGACGTCAAGAACTGGTTCGCATTGCTGGCGCCGGCCGGCACGCCGAAGGAGATCGTGCAATTGCTCAACGCCCAGGTGGTAAAGGCTGTATCGGCACCCGACCTGGCGCAGCGGCTGGCCAGCCAGGGCGCCATCCTGGAGTCGAGCACGCCTGAGCAGCTTGCCATGCTGATGAAAACGGACCTGGCGAAATGGGGGAAGGTGGTGAAGGACGCCAACGTGCGCATCAACTAGGGAAGCGAGAGGGCTAACCGGCGCAGCAGAAAAAAATTCTTCCCCGATTTCCGGGGAAGGCTGCACGGTTCTTCTGAACGACGGATTCGGCCGGGAGCGGCCCCTTGCGGCCAGCGACGGCAACGACCGTGGCCGACCCGAGGCGGCCCTAGAGCACGCTCAGCGTTGGACCCTCGTGCCTCTCACCTCCATTTACAACGCCATTGGAAGGCTGAACATATGCATTTCCTTCCAGCGGCCGGTTGAGTTCTCGATCAGTGTCACGGAGCTGCACTTTGTTTCGCCGGCATATCCGGGGCACGGGTGCTGGGCAGCAAGATGGGCGAAAACGCCCTCGCCCGCTTCGGACGCGACGTGCTGGAGCAACCCGGCGTGCGTGCCGTCATCGTGATGATGGGCATCAACGATATCGGCTGGCCCGGCAGCACCTTCGCGCCGTCCGCCCCGGCGGGCTCGGTGGAGGCGATCACCGCCGGATACCGGCAACTGATCGAACGCGCGCACGCCCGCGGCATCCGCGTGGTGGGGGCGACGCTGCCACCGTTCGAGAACGCGTTGCAAGGCACGCCGCTCGAAGGCCACTACACTCCCGCGAAGGATCAGACACGGCAGGCACTGAATGCCTGGATCCGCAGCAGCGGCGCCTTCGATGCCGTGGCGGACTTCGATGCGGCATTGCGCGACCCCGCTCATCCCGCGCGCATGCTGCCGGTCTACGATTCAGGCGACCATCTGCATCCGGGCGACGCGGGCTATGAGGCGATGGCCAAGGCGATCGGGATGGAGATGCTGTTCGGCAACGCATCGGATGCCGGGCAACGGGTGGTTTCGCAGGTTGCGGTGAAGTGAGGCAGTGAGGCTTGCGGGGGAGGAACAGGCGTCTGATGACCTTGGTCTGCAGCCTCGCCAGGTCGCGGCCACGCTTGGATGGCTCCAGGCGACCTGCGTCGGACACTCAGCCGTCGATGGCATGGAGTGCATGCCTGCCCCAAGTCATCATCCTATGTGGTCACGAAACTTGTCCAATAGCCATGCTCGGGCGATCGCCGTAGTCGCCTCGGGACGCTCCATCGATGGGAAGTGGCCACAGCCGGGAAGTTCTTCATATCGGGAGTCGGGCAGACAGCGGCAAGCCGCCGACCGACTTCAATCGACACGAATGTATCCGCCGCGCCCCAGACCAATAGCGTCGGGACATCCACCGACGCAAGCGTGTCCCAATGATCCCGTCGGGTCAGGGTGGCATCCGACTGGCGGGCAAACAGTGCCGCCCCGGAATCCTGTGCCATCTGCACAAACGTCGCTCGCGAGAGCGTGTCCCTCGGTGGAATCGCCTTTTCGGCGAATTCCTGCGTCACGGCTGCATGTTCACCATTGCGGATTCTTGCACTGGTCGCCCGTACGCCAGCAGGATCTGGATGCACGCCGGGGTTGCAATTCATCAACCAAAGTCCTGCCACGCGATCCGGGGCTCTCGCAAGTACCTCGATGGCGAGACAACCACCGTATGCGGTACCGGCTACGATAAAGCGGCCTTTGACCTGGGATAGCAGAAGATCGGCACTCGCGGCGAAACTCTCCTCCGCGAGGACTTTGACTTCCGGGTCGACAATATCCGATAGGCCTTCAATCTGGGCGCGATACAAGCGCGCGTCACACGGCATGGCAGGCAAAAGGACCAGTGCGAGCATCGTGATTGGCTGAGACGTCGTCGATAAGGAGATCAATTCTACTGTGCTCCCCCCGACCAATGACCGCGCCTGGCCAACACCGGTAATGCCCTGGATACCTTGCGCGCCCTGTACGCCGGCGGTGCCGGCCGCTCCCGTGGCCCCCGTCGCGGCACTACCGCCGTCCCCCGCCGCACCCACCCAAGACAACGACCAGGCAAGCCAGTGGCAACGCGGCCTGTTTCGAGATTTTCCCGTTCAGGAATTCGCCTTGCCCCCCCCAACAGGGCACGACCGTGCATCAGCGCACGCTCGGTTCTGGGCGGAAATCCACGGAATCGGGTGTTCCGCAGAGACGGGGCAGGCGCTTCAGTGGCGTTCTCATACTTATGGATGATGTCTTGCCCGGGCGATCTGCACCAGAATTACCAAGGTCTTACCCGCAACGACTACCGGTCGTCACCCGAGGGAGTTCCGCCATGAGGGTATCTAAACACAACGTCTTAAATAATGCAGCATAGTCGTCGTAGTACCTCGTTTGGTCTCTTCCATTGCTGGAAGCAGG
>NZ_JBIUHC010000185.1:0-18449 GCF_044627735.1 Cupriavidus sp. CuC1
GTACCGGCGGCGAGCGCGCCCGCGCCAAGCGCCACGCCACCCAGGCCCGCGCCCTGGCGCAGGAAGAGGCGCCGGCCAGGCTGCGGCTGCCCGTTCATATTCTCGTTGTTGTCGATCATTGGCTCAGGTCTTGTGCGTGGGCTTGCGGCCAATCACGTATCGAAAATGGCGCACTCTATGCCACCGCGCAGCCTCACGGAACGAAGAAAAACGCATGCTGATATGCGTTGCCGCAGCGCGATTGCCACCCGTGGTTCATATGCGCGCAGGCCATATCCAAAGCCAAAAACATTCCTTCTGCCATGCCGACAGCGCCGCGTATCTTGAGAGCCGTTGGTGAAATTCTTTCCCCTTCTTTCCCCTCAGGCACAGGACACAGGACCACACTCAAGATGGCAATCACGCGACGAACCCTTCTCAAACGCCTTGCAGTATCCGGCCTGGGTGCCGCCGCGTCGGCTGGCCCGCTCAGCGCATTCAGCGCGGTGGGCGCGGCCCGGCCAGACGTGATCCGCATTGGCGTGGCGCAGCCGGCCACCGGCACGCCGCCCACCTTCGCGGGCAGCTCCTTGGCCATTGCGCATGCGCGCGGCTGGCTGGAGGAGGCATTCAAGCCGTCCGGCACGCGCATCGAATGGCTGTTCTTCAAGGGCGCCGGGCCGGCCGTGAATGAAGCCATCAGCACCAACCAGCTCGATTTTGCGTTGCAGGGTGACCTGCCTGCCATCGTGGCGCGCGCGGCGGGCCTCAAGACGCGGCTGGTGCTGGCCACGGGCGTGCGCACCAACATCTATATCGGCGTGCCGCCGGACTCCCCGCTCAAGACGGTGGCGGACCTGCGCGGCAAGCGCGTGTCGCTGTTCAAGGGCACCAATATGCATCTGCCCGCGCTGCGCCTGCTCGAAGCCAACGGGCTGGCCGAAAAGGACCTGCGGCTGCTGAACCTGGACACCGCCGGCTACCTGGCAGCCCTCACCACGCGCGATATCGACGGCGCCATCGGCGCGATGGACATCCTGCGCCTGCGCGACAAGGGCGCGGTGCGCATCCTGTATTCCAGCAAGAACCAGTCGCCGATCTACACCCGCCAGAGCCATGTGCTGGTGACCGACGCCTTCGCCAGCAAGTATCCCGAAGCCACCCAGCAACTGGTCAAGACCGCGGTGCAAGGCGCGCGCTGGGCCTCCGACGAAAAGAACCGCGAAGACGTGCTGCGCACCTGGGCGCGCGCCGGCACGCCGTACGAGCACTGGAAGGAAGACTACGAGGGCGAGCCGCTGCGCGTGCGGCTGAACCCGAACTTCGACCCCTTCCTGGTGGCCCGCTACAAGGACGCCACCGAGCAGGCTTACCGCCTGCGGCTCTCACGCGCGAAGTTCGACGTGGACCAGTGGATCGACCCGAGCTTCCTGAAAGCCGCGCTGAACGACCTGAGCCTGCAAAGCTATTGGCCGGTCTACCAGCCCAACGGCAAGATCCTCGGAGCCTGACGCGATGGCGGCCAACGATACCCTGGCGCTGCCGGCTGCGGCGGGCGCCTCCCCCGCGCAAGGCGGCAAGGGCCTGCGCGGCTGGCGGCCCACCCGGCAGCACGCTGCCTGGCTGCTGGCCTGGCCCGTGCCGCTGGCGCTGCTGCTGGTGTGGTACGTGGCGGCGCGCTTCGCATGGATTCCGCCGCAGGTGCTCCCCGCGCCCGACACCGTCTGGCACACGCTCACGGACCTCTACCAGAGCGGCGAGCTGCAGGCCAACCTGGCCGTCAGCGCCATGCGCGTGGCGGGCGGCTTTGCGCTGGGCCTGGCCGGCGGGCTGGCGCTGGGCGTGGCGATGGGCCTGTCGCCCGGCTTGCGCGACTACGTCTATCCCACCTTCAAGGCCTTCAGCCAGGTGCCCGTGCTGGGCTGGCTGCCGCTGCTGATGCTGCTGGTCGGCATCGACGAGGCGCTCAAGATCATCCTGATCGCCAAGGCGTCGCTGGTGCCCATCGCGCTCAATACCTACAAGGGCATCCAGAACGTGCCCACACGCTATATCGAGGTGGCGCGGGTGTTGCGCTTCACGCGCTGGCAGCTGCTGTCGCGGGTGGTGTTTCCCGCCGCCGCCGCGCCGATCTGGGGCGGCATCCGCTACGGCCTGACGCACGCCTGGCTGGCGCTGGTGGTGGTGGAGCTGCTGGCCTCCTCCGAAGGGCTGGGCTACATGATCGTGTACGGCCGGCAGCTGTTCCAGCTCGACATGGTGATTGCCGCGGTGATCGTGGTGGGCGCGGTGGGATTCGCGCTGGACAAGGTGCTGGCGCTGGCCGAGCGCGCGGTATTGCGCTGGCGCAAGCCGGGGCTTTGAGCCGCGGCGCGAAACAACAGCAAAGGAAGAACAACATGGCCGATGCCTCCACGACACTGGTAACGAAACCCGTCAAGCCACGCTCCCTGCGCGCCCCGGGCATCCCCCGCGCGCTGCGCGGCTGGGTCCTGCCCCTCGGGCTGATCGTGCTGTGGTGGGCCGCGGTGCGCTTTGGCTGGAGCACTTCACCGCTGCTGGTGCCGGTGTCCAAGGTCTGGGCCACGGCGGTGGAACAGGTGCGCAGCGGCGCGCTGTTTGTTGCGCTGTCGTCCAGCCTGTGGCGTGATCTGGCCGGCTTCGCGCTGGGCGCCAGCGTGGGCCTGTTGTTCGGCACCGCGCTGGGGCTGTCGCGGCTGTTCGAGCAACTGGTCGGGCCGACGTTCCACACCATCAAGCAGATCTCGCTGTTTGCCTGGATCCCGCTGATCTCGGTGTGGTTCGGGCTGGGCGACACCGCCAAGGTGGTGTTCCTGTCGCTCGCGGCCTTTTTCCCGGTGGTGCTCAACACCTTCGAAGGCATCCGCGGCGTGCCCGCCGATCTGCTGGAAGTGGCCAACGTATTGAAGTATTCGCGCCGGCAGGTGCTGCTGCGCGTGGTGCTGCCATCCGCCTCGCCGTCGATCTTCGCCGGCATCCACCTGGCGCTGATCTACGCCTGGCTGGCCACGCTCGGCGCCGAGTACATGCTGGTGTCCGGCAAGGGCATCGGCAACACCCTGACCGATGGCCGCGAGAATTTCTGGATGGACCTGGTGATCTTCGGCGTGATCGTGGTCGGGCTGGTCGGCTTTACGCTGAACTGGATCGCCAGCCGCATCGAGCGCCGCCTGCTGGCGTGGCGCGGGCGCTCGGTCGCCGCGTTCTGAACCCACTGCTTCTGACCAAATCCTGGAGACCTGTCATGGCCCGAGCCGGCACGCTCAACATCGCGCACCTGCGCAAGCAGTACGAAGTCAAGGGCGAGCCCCTGCCCGTACTCGAGGACATCACGCTGTCCATCGCCCCCGGCGAGTTCGTCAGCATCGTCGGCGCCAGCGGCTGCGGAAAATCCACGCTGCTGCGGCTGGTGGTGGGGCTGGAGGAGGACTACAAGGGCGAGATCCTGCTCGACGGAAAGCGCGTGGTGGGCACCAGCCTTGACCGCGGCATCGTGTTCCAGGAGCACCGCCTGTTTCCGTGGCTCACGGTTGAGCAGAACATCCGCATGGCGCTGCTCAACGCCAACCTCACCGAAACCGACAAGCGCCGCACGGTGCGCGAGCATATCGAGCTGGTGGGGCTGGCCGGCTTCGAGACCGCGTTCCCGCACCAGCTATCGGGCGGCATGTCGCAGCGCGTGGCCATTGCCCGCGCACTGGTCACGCGCCCGGAGATCCTGCTGCTCGACGAGCCCTTCGGCGCGCTCGACGCGCTCACCCGCGCCTACCTGCAGCAAGAGCTGCACCGCATCTGGCAGGCCGAGGGCATCACCATGATCCTGGTCACCCACGATGTCGAAGAAGCCATCTACCTGGGCGATCGCGTGGTGGTGATGGAGCCGCGCCCGGGGCGCATCCGGCGCATCCTGCCGGTGCCGCTGGCGCACCCGCGCGACCGCGCCGCGCTGGGCTTCGCGCGCGTCAAGGACGACGTGCTGCAGGAGTTCACCGGGCGCCTCGCCGATCTCGCCGAAGCGCCCATCAAGCGCGATGCCGAGCCGGAATACACCGACCGGCTGCCACCCAATATCCAGTTCGCGATCTGAATCGCGCCTCTCGCCCACAGGAGAATCCCAAATGACCCAGCAGCAAACCGCAGCACAAGTCACGCTCGACATCCATCCGGTAGCCGGGCGCATCGGCGCCGAGATCCGTGGCCTACGCCTCGCGCCCGATCTCGATGCCGCCACCTTCGGCGCCGTGCGCGCCGCGCTGCTGCGCCACAAGGTGCTGTTCTTGCGCGACCAGGACCACCTGGACGATCAAGCCCAGGAAGGCTTCGCCAGCCTGTTCGGCACGCCCGTGCCCCACCCCACCGTGCCCTCGCGCGATGGCACGCGGTTCCTGCTAGAACTCGACTCCGAGCACGGCGGCCGCGCCAATTCCTGGCATACCGACGTGACCTTCGACCTGGCCTACCCGCAGGTGTCCGTGCTGCGCGGCGTGGTCATTCCGGCCGCCGGCGGCGACACGGTGTGGGCCAATACGGCAGCGGCCTACCAGGACCTGTCCGAGGCCCTGCGCGAGCTGGCCGACCGCCTGTGGGCGCTGCACACCAACGACTACGACTACGCGGCCACCCGCAACACGGTCAGCACCGAAGCCATCAAGCGCTACCGCGAGGTCTTCACCGCGGCAATCTACGAGACCGAGCACCCGGTGGTGCGCGTGCACCCGGAGACCGGCGAGCGCACGCTGGTGCTGGGGCATTTCGTGAAGAAGCTGCTTGGCTATTCGTCGTCCGATTCGCAGCATCTGGTCTCCGTGCTGCAAGACCACGTGCATCGCCTCGAGAACACGGTGCGCTGGCGCTGGCGCACCAACGACGTGGCGATCTGGGACAACCGCGCCACCCAGCACTACGCCATCAACGACTACGGCGACGCGCACCGCGTGGTGCGCCGCGTCACCATCGCGGGCGATGTGCCCGTCAGCGTGGACGGACGCCGCAGCGTGGCGGTGAAGTCCGCCGCGCCCAAGCATGGCGAGCCGGCCAACCACGCGGCGCCGGCGCGCGCCGCCGCATAAGGGAGCCACGGATGAGCCAACCCGCACCAAAACGCCAGCTCAAGCTCGGCGCCTTCCTGCAAGCCACCGGCCACCACGTGGCCGGCTGGCGCCACCCCGGGGCGCAGGCCAACGCCGGGCAAAGCCTGGCGCACTACGTGCGGCTGGCGCAAAGTGCCGAGGCCGCGCAGTTCGATACGATCTTCCTCGCCGATGGCGTGGCGATCCGCTCGCTTGACGACGCCACCCTGCCCCGCACGGCGCGCGCCGCCAGCTTCGAGCCGCTGACGCTGCTCTGCGCGCTGGCGGCAGTGACCGAGCGCATCGGCCTGGTGGCCACCGTCTCCACCACCTACAACGAGCCCTTTCACGTAGCGCGCAAGTTCGCCTCGCTCGATCACCTGAGCGGCGGCCGTGCCGGCTGGAACGTGGTGACGTCGTGGTCCGATGCCGAGGCGCGCAACTTCAACCTGGACAAGCATCCCGAGCATGCGGACCGCTACGCGCGCGCCGAGGAATTCGTCGACGTGGTGACCGGGCTGTGGGACACCTGGGAGGATGACGCCTTCCTCTACGACAAGGACAGCGGCCTGCATTTCGCGCAGGACAAGCTGCATGCGCTGGACCACCATGGCAAGCATTTCCAGGTACGCGGGCCGCTCAACGTGTCACGCCCGCCGCAGGGCCATCCGGTGATTGTGCAGGCGGGCTCGTCCGAGGCCGGGCAGGAACTGGCGGCGCGCACGGCGGAGGTCATCTTTACCGCGCAGCAGTCGCTCGAAGATGCCCAGGCCTTCTACCAGGGCCTGAAAGGCCGGATGGCGCGCTATGGCCGCACGCCCGACCAGCTCAAGATCATGCCGGGCGTGTTCCCCGTGATCGGGCACAGCGAGGCCGAGGCGAAGGAAAAGTTCGAGGCACTGCAAAGCCTGATCCATCCTGCCGTGGGGCTGGCCCTGTTAGCGCAGAACCTCGGCGGCGTGGATCTCTCCGGCTACCCGCTCGACGGTCCCCTGCCCGGCGACCTGCCCGAGCCCAACGGCGCCAAGAGCCGCTTCCAGCTGGTGACGGGGCTTGCCCGGCGCGAGGGACTGACCATCCGCCAGCTCTATCTGCGCGTGGCCACCGCGCGCGGGCACTGGTCCATCCATGGCACGGCCGAGAGCGTTGCCGATCAGTTGCAGGCGTGGTTCGAAGGCGGTGCTGCCGACGGCTTCAACATCATGCCGCCATGGCTGCCGGGCGGGCTCGACGACTTTATCGAGCTGGTGCTGCCGGAGCTGCGCCGGCGCGGGCTGTTTCGCGAGCGCTACGAGGGCAACACCTTGCGTGAGCACCTGGGACTGGCGCGGCCGGCGCATCCTCGCGCGTTTGGCGCCACGCGGCAGGTGGCCTGAGCGCCGTGCATTCCCTTGCGAAGAAGCAAGGGTTGCCAGCTGGCCCGCCCGAGGCGACAGGGCTGCGCAAGCACAGCCATGCATGCGCGGTCAGAACACGTGTTTCATCCCGACCATGGCACCAAGCTGGCTACCGCCGGGTGCGGGATTGGTGCCCGTTCCCGCATTGCTGACGGACAGCGCCAGGTTGCCGCCGTTGTTGATGAAGCCGGCGGTGCCATAGACGGACGTGCGCTTGGTGAAGGCATAGACGCCGCGCGCCGCGAACAGCCATGCCTTGTCCGCGCTGTTGTGATAGCGCAGGTTGAACACCTCGCCGTCGACGCTGAAGGCCGGCGTCACCTGGTAGGCCACGCCGCCGTAGAACATATCGCTCACGGGTGCGGGGTTGGCCCTGTTGTCCCGGCGCAGCCAGCCCAGGCCGATCTTGGTGTCCCGGTTGACCAGCACATAGCCGTTGATGGACAGGCGGTCATCCGTCAGGCTGCTGCGGTTCAGCCCGGCGAAGGCACCCGGGCCGCCGCGCAGCGAATCGTAGGCGGCCGCCACGCTCCAGGTCGCAGTGTCGTACTTGAGCATCGCGGACCACTCCCGGCAGGCGCGCTGGTCCGCCGGATTCTCCCCGGCGCAGTTGGTGCCCGAAGGGCTCGGCCCCGCGTTGACCGTATCGCGGCCGAAACTGTAGGTGGCGCCGGCGGTCAGGCCGCCGAAGGTGCCCTTGTACGAGATTGCATTGTCCGTGCGTGTATTGGGCAGGTAGCTATCCAGCGAGCCCGAGCCGAAGGCGTTCGGCCCCAGGATGTCGGGATCGGCCATGGCCCAGAACAGCATGGTGTACTGCCGTCCCAGCGCGACCTGCCCCCAGTTCCCCGAGAGCCCCACCAGCGCCTGGCGGCCGAACAGGCGTCCACCCTGGTTGTTGGCGCCGCTATCGGGCCCGAACCCGGACTCCAGCCAGAAGATCGCCTTCATGCCGCCGCCCAGGTCCTCGATGCCGCGCAAGCCCCAGCGAGACGGCACCGTGCCGGTCAGGTTCGGCATGCGAAAGACATTGTCCTTTGCCGCGCCGATATGGGAGATGTACTCCACGCCCGTATCCACCACTCCATAAGCCGTCACGTTCTGCGCCGCGGCAACCACCGGGATCGCTGCCGCGATGGCTGCGACCGCGTGTCCAAGTTTCATTGTCATCCTCCCGTTTATTATCAAATTCGAGGCAAGCCAGGGGCCTGCCGCCCAATGTCGGCACGCTATTGCGTGTTCTATGTGGTACCGCTCAGTACGGCTCAGTGCGCGGCGATACGTACCGCTTGTCCGTCGGCCGCCGGGGACCGGCCAAGCAGGCCGACGCTGGCGATGGCTACCAGCAGCGGCAGCGCGAAGACGTAGTACAGGTTTGAGGTAGGCCAGCCCGCGTCGACCAGCGCGCCGGCGACCAGCGGGGCCAGCACCGCGCCGAAGCGGCCCATGCCGATCGACCAGCCCATGCCCGTGGTGCGGTTTTGCGCCGGATAGAGAATGGGCGCGTAGGCGTACAAGCCGACCATGCAGCCGAAGATGCCGCCACCGATGAACAGGGCCAGCACGAACGCCACCGACAAGGTATTGGCGTACATGCCGAATGCCACCAGCAACAAGGCGGTCAGGACAAAGCAGCTCCACAGCAGCGGCTTGAGCCCGATGCGCGCGGCGAGAAAGCCAAACAACGTGCCGCCCACGATGCCGCCGACGTTAAGCAGCACGCCGCCGGTAATCCCCTGCTGGGCCGACATGCCGGCCGCCACCAGCAGCTTCGGCGTCCAACTCAGGACAAAGTAGAAGCTGAACATCACCAGGAAGAACGAAGTCCAGATCATCAGCGTCTGCATGGCGAGGCGACCGCCAAACAAGCTGCGAACCCCGCCCTGGGCCGGCGCCTGCGCGGCGGCGCGCGCCGGCATTTCGGTAATGCGCTCGCGCCCCATGCCGGCGAGAAGCTTGTTGAGCTTGTCGACCGCACCGGCCGGGCGCCTGGCAATCAGGAAGTCCAGCGATTCAGGCAAGCGCGCCAGCACGACCGGGATCATGGCCAGCGTGACCAGCCCGCCAAAGACGAAGACGCTGCGCCAGCCGTAGTGCAGCAGCAGCACGCCGGCGATGGCGCCGCCGATCGTCGCGCCCACCGGATAACCGGTGGCCTGCAGCACGATCGCGGTGCTGCGCCACTTGTCGGAGGCGTATTCGCCGGTAATGACGTTGATGCTGGCCAGCATGCCGCCGATGCCCAGCCCGGTGAGCGCCCGCATGGCCGCCAGCTGGGTCACGCTCTGCGCGAACGCGGAACAAAGCATGCCCGCCGAGATCGTCGCCAGGCAGAGCAGGATGACGGGGCGGCGCCCGAGCCGGTCGGCCCAGGGCGCCAGGAACAGCGATCCCGCCGCCATGCCGAACAGCCCGGCACTGAGCAGGACGCCAATCTCCTTGCCGCTCAGGTGCCAGTCGCTTGAGATATGCGAGGCGGTGAACGCCATCGCCAGTACGTCAAAGCCGTCGAGCATATTGAGCACGATGCAGATCGCTACCGCCATGATCTGGAACCGGCTCATCTCGCCCTGGTTGATGGTTTCCCTGATGTCGAGCTTCATTGTCTACCTCCATGTATTTATTTTGATTCACCTCGTCGATCCGATCGATCTGACTAGTCCGATTGATCGGAACAGCAGCGGGATTGACGGCAACTACCGGCAACTACCGACGGACCACCGACGACCACCGGCAACTACAAATCCAGCACCAGCAAACCCGTCCGTGCGCGCGAGCAGCACGGCAGGAACTGATCGTTGGCGGCGCGTTCCTCGTCGGTCAGATAGGCATCGCGGTGGTCCGGCTCGCCCGCCAGCACACGCGTCAGGCAGGTTCCGCACACGCCCTGCTCGCAGGATGTCTGGATCTCCACGCCATTGGCCGACAGCGCCTGCACCACCGTCTGGTCCGGCTCGACATCGATCACCAGCCCGCTGCTCTGGACCTTCACCTGGAATGCCCCGGCGACGGCGCCCGGCACTTCGGGCGCGGCAAAATACTCCCGGTGGAGATTGGCTTCCGGCCAGCCGGCCTCCTTCGCCTGGCGCAGCACCGCGTCCATGAAGCCGGCGGGGCCGCACACATAGAGATGCGTCTGCGCGCCGGGGGCGGCGAGCAAGCGCGGCAGGTCGGCACGATGGCCCTGCGGCTCGTCGAAATAGAAATACGTGCGGTCCCGCAGATCGTCGTGCGCAAGCCGCTCGCGGAACGCCGTGTGCGCCGCCGTGCGGGTGCAGTAGTGCAGCTCGAACGACGCGCCGGTCTGCGCCAGGCGCTGCGCCATGGCGAGGATGGGCGTGACACCGATGCCACCGGCGAGCAGGATCGAATGCGCGGCGCCGGCAGCCAGCGGAAAGTGGTTCTTCGGCTCGCTGACTTCCAGCGTGGCGCCCACTGCCAACGCGTGCATGGCCTCCGACCCGCCCCGGGAGGCAGGGTCGCGCAGCACGCCGATCTGGTAGCGATGGGTCTCGGCGGGGTCATTGCACAGGGAGTACTGGCGCACCAGTCCCTGCCCGATCCGTACGTCGATATGCGCGCCCGCGGTGAATGCCGGCAGGGTGCCGCCGTGCGGCGCGACCAGTTCGAACACGGCGATGCCCGACGCCGCGTCGGCCTTGCTTGCGATCCTGACCTGCATCACGCGCCCTCCCCCTGCCCGGCCTGCCCGGCCCGCTCTTGCTGCAGCAGGCGATCGAGAATCCGGCGCGCCTGGACGCCGCCAGCATCGATATTCAGCTTGAGCAGCTTGCGCTCGGGATTGGCCAGGATATTGCGCTGCTGCGCCTCCAGCATTTCCAGGTCTTCGGCGAAGATCTTGCCCTGCCCTTCGCGGATGGTTTCGGTCAGCTGCGCGTCGTCTGCCTTGAAGTTGCGTGCCATGCCCCAGAAGTACCAGATCGACGTCTCGGTTTCCGGCGTGATGAAGTCCACCACGATGCTCGACGCCTTGTGCTGCGGCTCGGCGTGATAGCCGCCCGTGCCCGCGTGCGCCACGCCCACCTCGATCATGACGTGGCTTGGTGGCGTGAAGCGGCAGATCTGCCAGCGGTCGCAAGGCACATCGTCCGCAAGGCCATTGCCGCGCAACGCCGCGGCCCAGAACGGCGGCGGCATGATGCCCTCCATATGCCGGCCGGTCACGACCATGTCGCCCTCCACCTTGGTGGCGGGTGCCGACTCTTCGATCTCGGCCTGCCCGATGCTGGAGGCATGGACGTACGTCTCATGGGTCAGGTCCATGAGGTTGTCGATCATCAACCGGTAGTCGCAATGGATGTGATACAGCCCGCCGCCGTGCGCCCAGTCCGCGCTCACCGCCCACTCCAGGTGCGGGATCGCCGCCGCGTCGGCCAGCGCGGCGTCGCCCGGCCAGACCCAGACAAAACCGTAACGCTCGACGGCCGGATAGCTGCGGATCGAAGGAAACCCGCCGACGCGCTGCCCGGCCATCCTGGCGCATTTGCCGTCGCGTCCCATGGTCATGCCGTGGTAGCCGCAGACCAGTTGCCCGTCGCGGACAAAGCCCAGCGAAAGCGGCGCGCCACGGTGCGGGCAAAAGTCCTCCAGCGCGGCGACGTTGCCGTCCTCGCCCCGGAACAGCACCATTTTTTCATTGCAGATCGTGCGGCCAAGCGGCTTTCCCGCGAGTTCGTCCGGCGTGCAGGCCACGTACCAAGTGTTTTTCAGAAACATAGCGATCCCCTCCCTGGCGCCCAAGCGCGCCAAGGTTCAGTGACTTACGAAAGTGGATTAGGTCAGGCCGGGCGGCCTGCGCGGCGAATCAGGCTGCCGCCGAGCACCTGCGACATCGCCTGCTGGTTCTGCATGGCGATCTTGAGGTTACGGTTGGCGATGCGGCTGTGTTCGCGCATCAGCGCTTCGGCGCGGGCGCCCTCGCGCAGCTCGATCGCCTCGACCACCGAGCGGTGCTGCGCCTGCGCGAGCAGCAGCATTTCGCGCGCGCTTTCATCGATGGACTGGACCATCACGAAGGCGCTCGCGGAGGCAAACGGGATGTTCATCACTTTCTCGATCTGCCGTGCAACCAGGGGGCTGCCGGCCGCTTCGGCCAGCAACTGGTGGAAGCGCGCGTTGAGATCGACGTATGCGGAGAATTTGACCGCGGTCAGCTCGCCGGTGAGTGCCGTGTCGATTTGCGTGATGCAGTCGCGCAAGCCGCTCAGGATGGTCTGGCCGACGCCGCGCTCCGCGGCAAGCCGTGCCGCCATGCCTTCCATCGTGCCCCGCAGCTCGATCGCATCGCTGATCTCACTTTCGGCGAAGGAACGGACCGCAAAGCCGCCGGACGGGATGGGCTCGACCAGGCCTTCTTCCTGCAAGCGGATCAACGCGGCCCGGATCGGGGTGCGGGAGACGCCGAGGCGCTCAACCACCCACAGTTCGGAGATGCGGGCGCCCGGCGCGAGGTCGCCGCCGAGGATCAGCTCCCGCAATCCGAGCAGGGCCCGGACCGCCTGGGAGGCGCTGGCGCCGGCTTTGCTGTCGCTGAGGTTGTCGTTGTCGGTATGCATGATGCGTTGCCTCTACTTCTACTTATGGGGGCGAGCGTGTCCTGTGATGCAAGATGGCCGCTCTTGAATACAGAGTGTATCCATAAGAAAAAGACGAGGCAACGTGAAAGCTGAAAACCTAGGGTAAACGTCGATAAAACGCAGGAAAACCAGAAGCTGACAAGAGATCAGCAGCTCATTTCAGGCAACATCCTGTTGTCACTGAGTTTGCTGTATACAGCGCAGAATCAAGGCCTGGCGGGCAAAACCCGCTATCCGAGCAGCCAGAAACCAGCCTCCCGGTGCCGCACAAACAAAAACGACCCGGGCGCTCACGCGACCGGGTCGTTTTTCACATTGTTTGCGTTACGCCGCTCGACCGCAGCCGAACCGCGCTCAAGCGCTCAATGCACCATCATATTGGCGTTCATGTTGTGCATGATCCACAGCGAGCCCGCCACCACGATCAGCAGGATCAGCGCGGTGAAGGCCAGGGCCATCACGTTCCAGCGCTGCTCCGAGGAGCTGTCCAGGTGCAGGAAGTAGATCAGGTGCACGACGATCTGCACGACAGCCAGGCCCAGGATCACGGCCAGCGTGGTCGAGGCTTCCAGCGTGCCGCCCATCACCAGCTTGAATGGGATGACGGTCAGGATCACCGCCAGCACGAAGCCGATCACATACGACTTGACGCTGCCATGGCTGGCGCCGGCCGAGGTGGTGCCGTGCTCGTCGTGGGCGCGGTGGGCGCCGGCGGCAGAGACGTTGCTATGTTCCATTACATCGCTCCCATCAGGTAGACCACGGTGAACACGCCGATCCAGACGATGTCCAGAAAGTGCCAGAACAAGGCGAAGCAGGCCAGGCGCTTGGTCATGGTGGGGGTCAGGCCCTTGCGGGAGATCTGCCACATCAGCACGGCCATCCACAGCAAGCCGCTCGCCACGTGCAGGCCGTGGGTGCCGACCAGCGTGAAGAACGACGACAGGAACGCGCTGCGCTCGGGGCCTGCGCCCTCGGCGATCATGTGATGGAACTCGTTGATTTCCATGCCGATGAACGCCACGCCCAGCAGGAAGGTCACGCCGAGCCAGAACTGCAGGCGGGCTCGCTGGCCGTTATGCAGCGAGATCATTGCCATGCCCGAGGTCAAGCTGCTGAACAACAGCAGGAAGGTCTCGACCAGGACGTAGTTCAGCTCGAACAGTTCCTTGCCTGACGGGCCGCCTGCCACTTCGCCGCGCAGCACCGCGAACGCGGCGAACAACCCGGCGAAGATGATGCAGTCGCTCATCAGGTACACCCAGAAACCAAACACCGTGTTGGCGCTGGTGTCGTGATGGGCGTGATCGTGCGAATGATCGTGCGAGTGGGCATGCGCCTGGGCGGCGCCATGCGCGGGATAACGCTGTAGGACTTCAGTCGTCATGGTTCAGGCCTGTGACGCAATGCGCTGGAAATGGCTCGTTTCGACCGCCTGGACTTCGTGCGCGGGCACGTAGTAGTCGATGTGGTCGTCGTTGCTGCGGAAGATAAAGCTGACGATCATGCCAACCAGGCCTACCGCCGCCAGCCACCAGATATGCCAGGTCAGGGCAAAGCCCAGCGCCAGGCTGAAGGCACCGATATAGAAGCCGGCGCCGGTGTTCTTCGGCATGTGGATCTGCTCGTAGTGCGCTTGCTGCTGCGGCACTTCGCCACGCGCCTTCATGTCGGCGAACGCGTCGAGGTCACGCACCACCGGGGTATGCGCGAAGTTGTAGAACGGCGGCGGCGACGAAGTGGCCCACTCCAGCGTACGGCCACCCCAGGGGTCGCCGGTCACGTCGAGGAGCTCCTTGCGGCGGCGCACACTGACCACGATCTGCAGGATCTGGAACAGGATGCCCAGGCCGACAAACACGGCGCCGACCACGGCCACGTACAGGAACGGGTTCCACGCCGGGTTGTCGGTGTGGTTCAGGCGACGGGTCATGCCCATGAAGCCCAGTGCGTACAGCGGCATGAAGGCCAGGTAGAAACCGATGATCCAGCACCAGAACGCGTACTTGCCCAGGCGCTCGTCGAGCTTGAAGCCGAAGGCCTTCGGGAACCAGTAGGTAATGCCGGCGATGTAGCCGAACAGCACGCCACCAATGATCACGTTGTGGAAGTGGGCGATCAGGAACAGGCTGTTGTGCAGCACGAAGTCAGCCGCCGGCACTGCCATCAGCACGCCGGTCATGCCGCCGATCACGAAGGTGACCATGAAGCCCAGCGTCCACAGCACGGGCGTGGTCATCTGCACACGGCCGCGGTACATGGTGAACAGCCAGTTGAAGATCTTCACCCCGGTCGGGATGGAGATGATCATCGTGGTGATGCCGAAGAACGCATTCACGTTGGCGCCGGAGCCCATCGTGAAGAAGTGGTGCAGCCAGACCAAGAACGACAGCACCATGATGGCGCAGGTCGCGTAGACCATGCCCTTGTAGCCGAACAGCTTCTTGCCGGAGAACGTCGAGATGATTTCCGAGAAGATGCCGAATGCCGGCAGGATCAGGATGTACACCTCGGGGTGGCCCCAGATCCAGATCAGGTTCACGTACATCATGGCGTTGCCGCCCATCTCGTTCGTGAAGAAGTGCATGCCCAGGTAGCGGTCTAGGCCCAGCAGGCCCAGCGTGACGGTCAGCACCGGGAAAGCGGCGATGATCAGCACGTTGGTGCACAGCGCGGTCCAGGTGAACACCGGCATGCGCATGAGCGTCATGCCCGGGGCGCGCATCTTGAGGATGGTCACCAGGAAGTTGACGCCGGTCAGCAAGGTGCCCAGGCCCGAGATCTGCAAGCTCCATAGGTAGTAATCCACCCCCACGCCAGGGCTGTACGCGATTCCCGACAGCGGCGGATAGGCCAGCCAGCCGGTACGCGCGAACTCGCCGACGCCCAGCGAGACGTTGACCAGCATCGCGCCAGCCACGAACAGCCAGAAGCTCAGCGTGTTGAGGAAGGGGAAGGCCACGTCGCGCGCGCCGATCTGCAGCGGCACGACCAGGTTCATCAGGCCCGTCATCAGCGGCATCGCCACGAAGAAGATCATGATCACGCCGTGGGCGGTGAAGATCTGGTCGTAGTGCTCAGGCGGCAGGATGCCCGGCGAGCCGTTGGTGGACAGCGCCAGCTGGGTACGCATCATGATGGCGTCGGCAAAGCCGCGCAGCAGCATGATCAGCGCGACCACGGTGTACATGATGCCGATCTTCTTGTGGTCGACTGAGGTGAACCAGTCGTTCCACAGCCATTTCCACTTGCCGAAATAGGTGATCAGCGCGCATAGCGCCACGCCACCCAGGGCCACCATCGTCAACGTGCCCATGATGATGGGCTCGTGGAACGGGATGGCATCCAAACTCAATTTGCCAAACATCTCTACTCCTAGGAATTCGAGCCCGGCGCCGGCGTAGCGGGCGCGGCCATGGACACCTGGCTCACGCCAAGGGTGTTGCGCGAGGTGCAGACGGGACCAAACGAGGTGCCGTTGCCGGCGATAGCGCCACCGGCGCCGTCCATGTACTTGTGCAGGATGCCGTGGTACAGCTGCGGATCGACCTTGGCGTACAGCGCCACGGGATTCGCCTCGCTGGGCTTGGCCAGCGCGCTGTAGTCAGCCAGGGTCAGCTGGCTCGACGAGGCGCGGACCTGCTTGACCCACGCCTCGAAGTCGAAGTTGGACACCGACTTGGCCTTGAACTTCATGCCCGAGAAGCCGCCGCCGCTGTAGTTGGCCGACATGCCGTCGAACGCGCCGGTCTCGTTGGCGATCAGGTGCAGCTTGGTCTCCATGCCCGCCATCGCGTACACCTGGCTGCCCAGTTGCGGGATGAAGAAGGAGTTCATGATCGAATCCGACGTGATCTTGAAGTTCACGGGCGTGTTCACCGGGAACGCGATCTCGTTGACCGTGGCGATGCCCAGGTCCGGATAGATGAACAGCCATTTCCAGTTCAGCGCAACCGCCTCGATGGTGATCGGCTTGACGTTGGATTCGATGGGCTTGTAGGGGTCCAGGTCGTGCGAGGACTTCCACGTGATGATGCCCAGCACCAGGATGATCAGGCAGGGAATCAGCCAGACCACCACTTCGATCCCGGTCGAGTGGGACCAGTCCGGCTCGTAGCGGGCCGACTTGTTGCTGGCGCGGTACTTCCAGGCGAAGGTGAAGACCAGCACGATCACCGGCACCACGACGAGCAACATCAGCCAGGTCGCGATCAGGATGATGTTTTTGACGTCGGCGCCAATCTGGCCCTTCGGATCTAGCACGGCCATGTTGCATCCGGCCAGCAAGAGCAGGGCGGCGCAAGGCATTAGCCGCGTCCAACGCGGAAGTTTGGGTATCTTCATGTCACGACTGGTTGAGTTGGCCACGACAGCGACGGCGCGGCGCGGTTTTGCTGCCAGATGCGGGAGCAAGAGGCAGGCTTAAGGCTTGGGGGAAACTGGGTCAGATCCGGGTCAAGCGACCGGTGTGCCGGGGGACGCGCCGATCAGCGGCAGCCTGGCTTGGTCCTTGTGGGACGGATCGTTGTGGGACTGCGGCGGTCCACACAGGAGGACGTCGGCGTGGCGCAGCCCGACAAGCTTGCCTGGTGGGCAAACAGGGTATTCAGGTGAGGGTCGCGGTACGTCAGACATCGTGGCCGCGAATCTACCGCATCGCAGCATTGAGGGTAAACCCGTGCGCTGGAACACACTGTTCGGCAAACCGGACAATGCAGCTTCTTCTGCCATCACGCCAGCAACGCCCGATTAAGCCAGGACATTTCTGGCTGCGGCAAGGTGTCGCAGGGGTGCGCACCCTTGAAAGCAGCTGCACAAACCGCAACCGCGCTTGGGGGCAATGAGGCGGCCGCACAGGATGCCATGGCGCGCCAGAACGTGCTTGCCACCGCGTTGCACCTGCCGCGGTTCTATCCAAATGCAATAACCTTCGTTCCCCTCCCCGCGCGATTTCGCAAGCATAGGGCCGCGTCCCAAACCAGGACCTTGCTACCTCACTCGTCGACCTCGGAGAACATCGCAATGCATCCTTTCCGCCAATGGCTACCCCTCGTCGGCCGCGCCCTGGCCATCGCCGCGCTGTCCTGGTCCGCCGCGGGCCACGCCGCCGACGCATCGGTCCGCGTGGGCTACCAGAAGGCCGGCCTGCTGGCCGTGCTCAAGGCCCAGGGCTCGCTGGAGAAAAAGCTCGCCCCGCTCGGCTTCAAGGTGGAATGGAAGGAATTCCCCGCCGGTCCACAGTTGCTGGAGGCGCTCAATGCCGGCGGCATCGACTTTGGCTACACCGGCGCGCCGCCGGCGGTGTTCGCCCAGGCCGCCCACGCCAACTTTGTCTATGTGGGCGCCGAGCCCGGCGGCAAGACCAACGAGGCGCTGTTCGTGCTGGAGAAGTCGCCGATCCGCTCGGTGGCCGACCTGCGCGGCAAGCGCATCGCCTTGCAGAAGGGCTCCAGCTCCAACTACCTCCTGGTGCAACTGCTGAAGAAACATGGCCTGGCCCTGCAGGACATCCAGCCGATCTACCTACCGCCCGCCGATGCGCGCGCCGCCTTCGAGAGCGGCAACGTGGACGCCTGGGTGGTCTGGGACCCGTACTACGCGCTGGCGCAGAAGGCGCTCAAGGTGCGCACCATTGCCGACTATGAAGGTGTGCCCTCCCCCTTCAATTTCTATGAAGCCGGCAACGGCTTCGTCAAGGCACAGCCGCAGGTCGTCAACGCCATCCTGGAGCAACTACGCGCCACCGGCCTGTGGGTGGTGAAGAACCCGGGCGAGACCGCCGCCCTGCTGGCGCCCGCCATTGGCCTGGACGCGCAGGTCGTGGAAGCCTGGCTCAAGCGCGTGCCTTACGGCGCGACCCCGGTCACGCCGGAAGTGATCGCCGCCCAGCAGCAGGTCGCGGACCTGTTCCACGAGCAGAAACTGATCCCCACCGCCGTCAAGGTCAGGGACAACGTCTGGCAGGCGAGCTTCCCTCTGGCAAGCCAGTAAGTAGCCTATAAGCCAATCCGACATGCAGATTCATGGAGGGCCGGCAACGGTCCGCCGCGATGACAGGCGGAAGTCACGACTGCTACCATGCGCACTCCTGAGCACAATTCCAACAAAATGACCAAGACCTTATGAAAATCGAGACAATTGCCGTTCACGGTGGCTACTCCCCGGACCCCACCACGCGTGCCGTGGCCGTGCCGATCTACTAGACCGTTGCCTATGCGTTCGACAACGCGCAGCACGGCGCCGACCTGTTCGACCTCAAGGTGCCAGGCAATATCTACAGCCGCATCGTCAACTACCCCGGCCTAAAACGGCCGGAGCTTGCAAAGGCAACTGAACAAGCTCGGGTTGACCAGGCAAAGCGGTAACCAACCCGCTACGTTGCGAAT
>NZ_JBIUHC010000186.1:0-18269 GCF_044627735.1 Cupriavidus sp. CuC1
GACACCCCCCACCTAATAAGCCTCATCGACATGCCGCCTATAAGGCTTGCTGAGGGAGGCTTAACTTGGGTGGATTGGCCAGCAGCGGGGCGGCGTCAGCGTATTTCCTACATTGCATGGTTAGGGTTAGGCACTTGTCAGGCGCGCGATCGCGTGCACTGCCCCGCCAATCGCAATACCTGTTTCAGGGTGTAACGTAGGCAAGCCCGCCGCGGAACTCCCTCCTTTTCTGGATTGTCATTCCTGTATAGAGCGCGCGGCGAACTGCCGCGACCTGAGCGGGTCGCTATGCGCTGCGACCTGCAGAAGTACCAGCAGGAGACAGTGATGAAACCAATCCAAAAGATGTGCCTTGCTAGCATTGTCGGATTGCTTGCTGCTTCGGGCAATGGGATTGCTTGGGGAGACGTGGGCACAATCCTGGCTGCAGCGGAGGGTGCGGCTGCCATGAATAGCCCCGCTGGATCGCCGGGGCGTCCCGAAGCACCTAGCGATATGACGAAACCCGCGCCCTCCGCGGAATCCACGACGAAACTCAGCGACAGCGCGATCACGATGAAGGTGAAGGCTGAACTCCTTGCCACGAAGGGACTCCGGTCCACCGGAATTCGAGTGAAGACTGAGAACGGGGTTGTGCATCTCGATGGCAAGGTGCAGAGCGACTCGGAGAAGCTGACGGCTTTGAACGCTGTCCGTGCAGTGGAGGGTGTGCAATCGGTATCGGATGGTCTACAGGTCGGGAAATAGCGCATCGAAACTAGGCTCGAGCCACGTGGCCCCACTGCTCTGACGCTGGTGGCGGGACTATCCTACGTGCTATGGGCGTTGATGTCGGCGACGCTGTGATCTGGGGCGCGCGGTGCCGGTTCGGCCGCCATGAGATCCGGCGGATTAAGGGTTAGCGGGCAAGCACTTTGTCCCTTGTAGATTCGTCGTAGGGTGTGCAGATTTCGCACGCGGCTGCACTACGATCTCCTCTATGAGTGGCGGTGGCCGCGCAGGTGGCAAGGCTGGAACGGCATTTGCGTCGGACTTCTTCAGCCATGCCGCCCATGCCGCGGCCGTGACGCGCATCGCCAGTGTCAACATCGCTGCAGCGGTGACTGTCATGGTGCCGAACTCGCTCGGCCCGTCCGAGCTGCTGGTGCGTTACGGTACCGAGGCACAGAAGAACCACTAACATCCGGGTGAGCATGACGAAGTGCGTGAAATTGTTGGCCAGCGGAACGCGCCGGCGGCCCCGGAAGTCAGGTTGATGCCCTGGGGCCGCTCCCTTCGCATTGGAGCCGGCGTGGCTCACGATGCTGGCTGGTAGCTCGTCGCGGTAGTGTAGTGGTACAGCGAGGGTGCCGAGGGCACATCAGTATTGGTAGTGCAGCGAAAGATCGACGACCGTATTGGTCGCCTTCTGCGTGATCGGACTGTGCGCCGCCGAGCCCGCGAGTTGGCCGACCGCAACGTCGCCGGTGACAAACCAATGCTCGCGAAAGAACCAGATCGCGGAGATGCCCGCGCCGTATGACTTGAGGCCCGCATCGGCCTTGTATTGCGGATAGCCCGAGCGCGTCGCCTGAGCCGAGGTGACGCCGAACCACCGGCTCATGTAGCGCGCATCACCGAAGGTGACGGTAGGGCCGGCAAACCAGAAAAAGCGCTCCGAGCTGCCGGGCAGCGGCAGGTAGGCGCCGATATCGCCGATCCAGCCGTCGGTGCCGCCCAGGCTGCGCCGCACATCGATGCGCACCACCAAGGGGAATGACGCCGACACCACATACTCGCCAAAGAGCTTGGTCTCAACCGCAAAATTGATGTTGCCTAGTCCGTTGAGACGGCCGGGATCGTCGGCCATGCGCCGGCCCAGGTTGTAGCCTATCGCCACCCCCGCGCGCCAGTGGTCCGCCCACAGCAGGTTCACGCCGATGCCCTCACCGGTGGAAACAAAGAACAGGTCGCGGTAGCGGATATCGAAGCTGGGGCCCGCGAGCACGTGATAGCGCTGGGTGCCTTCGTAATACGGTCGCAGGCTGGTGGCGGCCCCAACCTGGACCTGCCAGTCGGGCACCTTGGCCTCGTACAGTTTCATCAACGGGACACCGGCCGAATATTGCCACTCGGGCAGCGGCGACGGTGTCTGCGCGCGAGCGCTCAAAGCGGCAGCCGCCAGGCCCACCAGCAGGGCAGCCGGCCACCGGGCCGCAGTATTGCTGTTATCCGCCATTCGTCCTCCGTCACTGGGCTGATTGGCCGCGCATAAAGCCGGGCCTGTCGCCGACTAGCTCCATCGAGCCTCGGCGCCCGGAGCAAAGGGCATTCGGGTATGTCTTCCAGCTTCAGGCTGCCACGCTTACTTTGCGTTAAGACTACAAAATCCTTGCGGCTTTTTCAAAGCGCCGCTACGCCGCAGTGGTGCACCCGGTGCGGCGGTGCCGGCGCCGCCATACTTTGCCTCCGCCGGCCTAGCGGGTTTAATTGCGAAGAAAGGCCCGCCACCGGCACGAAGCCGTGAGGCCGGGCACGCCGGAAGCCGTCACGGTCGGCAGATCGGGAGACTGCGATAGGCGCTTGTGCGACGCGATTGCCAGGGCCGGCAGCTTGCCGCTGCGGGTCCAGGACGACCCAGGCGCCCGCGGGCCAACGCCCCCCTTTCTCCAATATCAGCCAGAAGACCGCCCTCCCGGAGCAGCACAAGCGCGTAAACGAAAGAACCCTTTCACCGGCGAGGATCAGTGGTTCGCTGCGGACACTTAGATTCGCCCCAAGCCGGATCTAGCCGTTACGCAGCTTGCTTGTCAAGCCTCTTCGTTTTGCCAGGCGCTAGAATGTGGACCGGCGCCTTCGAACAAAGCAGGGATATGAACTGGCTCCCTAATCGTTGCACACCGCCTGCCTCAGGGTTGGAAGGTCACCTGCTGCGCCTGGTCCCAGCCCTTGCGACGCTGCGCCACTATGAAAGAGCCTGGCTGGCGAAGGATCTGTTCGCCGGGCTCGCGCTTACGGCGGTCATGATTCCGGCCGGCATGGGTTACGCCGAGGCGGCGCATTTGCCCGCCATCACCGGGCTCTACGCCAGCATCGCGGCTCTCGTCGCCTACGCCGCGTTCGGGCCCAGCCGCATTCTCGTCCTTGGCCCCGACTCCGCGCTGGCGGCGTTGATCGCCTCCATCGTGCTGCCGTTGGCTGGCGCCCACCCCGAGCGGGCGGCGATGCTCGCCGGCATGCTTGCGATCCTGTCGGGCGCGCTGTGCATCGGGGTAGGATTGTTCCGCCTTGGCTTTGTCACCGACCTGCTATCCAAGCCGATCCGCCAGGGCTATGTGAATGGCGTCGCGCTCACGGTGCTGATCGGCCAAGCGCCGAAGCTGCTCGGCTTCCAGGTGAGCGGAGACAACCTGTTGCAGGAAGCATCTGGCCTCTTCCAGGGCCTGATGCACGGCGACGTGAACCCGGTCGCGCTCGGCATCGGCGCGGCCTGCTTGCTGCTCATTCTCGGTTGCAAGCGCTGGCTGCCGCGCGTGCCCGGCATCCTGGTCGCGGTGGCGGGCGCCACCGTGGCCGTGGCGCTGCTCGACCTGGACCGGCGGGCGGGTGTCCCGGTCATCGGCTCCCTGCCGCAAGGGCTGCCGGTGCCGCGCATACCCGCTGTGTCGCTCGTTGACCTGTGCGCCCTGCTGCCCGGCGCGGTAGCGGTGGCGCTGATTTCGCTGGCCGATATCAGCGTGCTGTCGCGGATTTTCGCCGCACGCGGGCAATACGCTGTGAACCGCAACCAGGAACTGATCGCCCTGGGCGCTGCCAATTTGGCTGCGGGCCTGCTGCAGGGTTTCCCCGTGACGAGCAGTTCGTCGCGCACCCCGGTTGCCGAAGCCGCCGGCGCGCGGACGCAGCTCACCAGCGTGATTGCCGCGCTGAGCGTTGCCATGCTGCTGCTGTTCGCCCCCGCGCTCTTCCGCACCTTGCCCAATGCGGCGCTGGGCGCCGTGGTTGTCGCGGCTTGTCTCGGCCTGTTCGAGATGCGGAGCGTGGCGCGTTTGCTGCGCCTGCGCCCCAGCGAGTTCGCCCAGTCGATGGCCTGTTTTGCGGGCGTCGCACTGCTCGGCGTGATCCAGGGCATCTTCATCGCGGTGGCCCTCGCCCTGCTGGCGTTCATCTGGCGAGCCTGGCGGCCCTACGATGCCGTGCTGGGCCGCGTCGACGGCCTCAAGGGTTACCACGATATCGTCCGGCACCCGGAAGCACGGTGCATTCCGGGGCTGGTCCTGTTCCGCTGGGACGCACCGCTGTTCTTCGCCAACGCGGAGATATTCCGCGACCACGTGCTGCGCGCGGTGAGCCAGGCCTCGACTCCCACGCGGTGGGTCGTGATCGCCGCGGAGCCCATCACCGATGTCGACGTCACCGCCGCGCAGACGTTGGCGGAGTTGCACAAGGCATTGAGCGAATGCGGCATTGAGCTGTGCTTCGCCGAAATGAAAGGCCCTGTCAAGGACCGGCTGAAGCGCTACGGCCTGGTTGCCGCGCTCGGCGCCGATCACCTCTTCCCTACCATCGGTGTGGCAGTGGACGAGTACCTTGCGCAGCACAAAGTCGAGTGGCGCGACTGGGAAGACGAGGCAGCAGCCGCTCGGCGCAGCGAGTAAATTCCGCCACGCTTGGAATGCCAATTGCTGATCCCTGCTAGCGCGGGGGCTGACGCACGGTTAGTTGGTGAGTCCTATGCGAGGCGAAACGCGGCTGGTATGACCTTGGCCCCGGCGCGCTTGTGCCAGGGGTGCTGCCCTAAAGTGCATGGATGTAGTCGGAGTCGCCCAAGCAGAAGGTGCGCGAGTCGCGGCGGAGGCTGAGGAAACCTGCTTCGTCTCGATCTGGACAGCAGGCGGGCCGTTGATTTCCCAGACCGCTGCCGCGAGTTTCGCCACGGTCGCCCAAGCGGGGAGGCATTTGCGGGGGTCCTAATTTCAATGGAAAGGCGTGGAGGCCATATACCGAGCTCGTCTTCTTGCCAAAGTCCTGCGAGATCGGGGTTCGTTTCGTGCGCCTGGCGCAGGAGCAGCAGGCTCAAGCGGGAACAGTCTGACGCCCCAACTGATTCATGAAGGGATCCGCATTCGCATCGCTTCCTAGCGGTCGATCGCGGACGTCGGCCGTCGGCACACCGCACGGAGCTCTTTTTCGGCCGATGAGCCGCTGTTGGCTCGAACGGCGCCGGACGGCTCTTCCCGACCCAATATTCGGTCAGTCAAATTTCTACAAACCGGCCATTCGTTCGTCGTGGCGTGCAATAAGGATACTGTCCCAGCGAGAACGAACCGAAGCGGCAAATGGCAACTCCTACGCCAATCGCAGATCCCACAACACATCAAGTACGTGTTGCGTGGAACGCTCAACGTACCCCGCACGATGTGCAATGCCGAGCCGACGCCACAACGCCGGGCGCAGCGCACGCATGACAATGCGCCCGTCGGGTAATGGCGTAGTGGCCTCATGGGGCAACAGCGCTGCGCCGTAACCTGCCGCTACCAGACTCTTGATCGCGTCGTTGTAGTTGAGCTGAATGCGCGGCGCAGGATGGTGCCCCCTGGTCGCGAACCACTCTGTAGTCAGACGCGAGAGACGCGTGGTCGCGTCATTGAGAATGAGAGGTTGGGCGGCGAGCCATTCAGGCGTGACGCGGGCCGGACACCGCCAATGCGCCGGCACAAAGGCCATCACGGGGTCGCGGCGCCAAGGCTTTATCACGAGTCCAGCCACCGGAGGCTGAGGCAGTGCGACCAGCCCAACATCCAGCGTTCCATCCGCCAGTCGGGACAGCGTTTCCTGCGAAGTGAGTACTGCAACCTGAATGTCGATAGCGGGATGGTGCTGGCGCAGCACCTCAAGCGCTTGCGGCAACAGGTGCGCGATCACGCCAGTCGACGCACCGAGCCGCGCGCGCCCTTCGAGCCCCTGCACCTGGCGTTGAATATCGTCTAACGCCTGCTCCGCATCGGCCAGCAGTCGACGCGCGCGCTCCACCAGCACCTCTCCTATCGCCGACGGCCTTACATGTCCGCGCTTGCGTGACAGGAGCGGAGCTCCAATGCGGTCTTCGAGTTCAGCGATGTGGAGGCTGACCGTTGGCGGCGCCAGGTGCAATGCACGCGCCGCATCGGCAAATGAGCCACGGTCGGTAACGGCGACCAGAGTGCGCAAACGGTCCAGGCTGATCTCTCGCATGTCGGTGTCCAGATTCAGAAAAACTGAATATTCACGTTATGAAATACAACTTTCTCTATTCTAGCGGTCGATGGAACATAGGGGCTCGTTCTACTTGTTACAACCCACAGTCACCGGAGTATTCCACGTATGAGCTCTCCCGTTGTTTTCATCGACGGCGACCAAGGCACCACCGGGTTGCAAATCCACGAACGGCTGCGCAACCGGACCGACCTTAGGCTGTTCACGCTTGCCGCTGCGGAACGCAAAGATCCGCGGCGTCGCGCAGAAGCCATCAACGCCTGCGACATCGCCATCCTCTGTTTGCCTGATGCCGCCGCGCGCGAGGCAGTGGACGCCATTGTCAATCCTGCCGTCCGAGTAATCGACGCAAGTTCCGCCCACCGCACACAGCCGGACTGGACATACGGCTTTCCGGAAATGACGCTGGGACAGGCTGAGCGCATTGCGAGCGCACGTCGGGTCACCAATCCCGGTTGCTATCCGACCGGTGCAATTGGCTTGCTGCGTCCCCTGTTGCAGGCTGGGCTCATACCAGGCAACTACCCTATCAGCATTCATGCGGTGTCGGGCTACTCCGGACGCGGGCGTGCTGGCGTGGAGGAACATGAGGGGCAGGGTGCCATCAACGTGCCTTCACACCAGGTATATGGTCTGGAACTCGCGCACAAGCACACCCCGGAGATCCAGCAGCACGCCGGGCTCGCGCAGCGTCCCATCTTTGTCCCTGCGTTGGGTGCGTTCCGCCAGGGCATCGTGCTGACGGTGCCCTTGGAGTTGCGGCTGCTGGCACCCGAGGTGGATGGCGCCACGTTACACGCATGCCTCGTACGCCACTATGCCGAGGCGGCCCACGTACGTGTCTTGCCGCTGCATGAATCGTGCGCCTTAAAGCACCTGGATCCGCAAGTGCTGAACGGTACGAACGACATGCGCTTAAGCGTATTTCCTAACATGGAACACAGGCACGTCCTGCTGTCCGCGGTTTTCGATAATCTTGGCAAAGGCGCGTCCGGCGCTGCGGTTCAGAACCTGAACCTAATGCTCACGCAGCAATAGTGGCCTATGGCTTGAGCTAACGTTCGGCCGCACCCGTATGCCAACGATTGTTGCCAATCTGGTGTGGCCGTCGAATGTCTCATACTGGCCGGAAGCCGACGGTGAGTAATCAGGAGCCGCCTGTAAGGGCCGGATGGCCCAAGGCACGCCGCGCACAACATAATCGGCGCCGATTGTGGGAAGTGAATGCGCCTCGCATCACTGAATTGCCGCCGCACACGCATTCCGCGTAAGATGTAAAGGTCCAGCCACAGTGCCGTCGCCAAGCATGTCAAAGCGAATCGCATACGCATCGCTCGGCGGTCACCGCCATCCACCGGGAGCGCGATGAACCCGACCACCTTCAATCCGCAGGAAATCGTGACGAGCATCATTGTCCACGAGGTCGAACCCGACGCCGCCGAGCAGTACGAAACGTGGCTCGCGGACATCCGAGCCGCGTGCTCCAGGTTCTCCGGCTACCTAAGCACCGATGTGGTCCGTCCGGTCGGCATGAGCCGCGAGTATGCGACCATCGTCCGCTTCGCCGACTTCAGAAGCCTCAACGCTTGGATGGAATCCGATGTGCGCCGCGAACATATTGAGAGAATGCGGCCATCGCTGCGGCAAGGCGACCGATACGAGATCAGGACTGGCCTCGATTTCTGGTTCACTCCAAAGAACGCACCGGTCAAGATCCCAACCGCGTGGAAGCAGTGGCTCATCACGTGGAGCGCCATCCTGCCGCTCAGCATCGTCGTACCATGGAGCGTCGTGCCGGTGCTCACGCGCCTCGGCTTCGCCCATGACTCGTTCATCGACAAGGCAGCCGTGACGGCGGCAATCGTGTTCCTGATGGTTTACGTGGTGATGCCGCGCTATACACGGCTCGTTGCACACTGGCTGTTCAAGTGACCAGTGCGTACTTGGCGCGCTGCAGCGGCGCTCAGGCCGCGCATCGTGCGTTTGCGCGTGTCGTCATGCGTGCACCGAGCGTGGTACCGAGTTGCGTCCTCATCGCCGGCTAGTCGCTCCTGCGCGAAGATCGGCAGGGATGCGCCATCCCTCCGGCGTAGGCTCGCAACGCGCGAACGCAGCGGCGCAGATCATCGACGTCGTCAGGAGTGAGAAGTTGCCCGGTGTGCAGCGTTCCCGCGACGCGCATGAGTAGCCCGCTGCCTGGACAAGGAGCGTCTCGCAACTGAGCGATCCGGAATACTTCGGCCATGCGCCACATTTCTGCCACCGGGTAATACAGCCTTCCATCTGGCAGCAAGTGCACCAGTACGCCAGTTGCGGACGCATCCACGACGCCTTCCGTGTGGATCTGTTCGACAAACCGTTCAATGGGGCCAAAGTACTCATCCAGCCACCATGGCGGAATACGCAATGAACCAATCCGCGCCACCTTTCGAGCCTTGTGGGTTTTTCGGAGTGTCTTTGAACGACTCATGAACTTATCCTTGCCTCCGGCATTCGCTTGTTGCGCGATACCGGAATTCTGAGGCGAGCACGCAGCAACCACTCTTCGGGCGATCGCCTGCACCGGAACGGAGGCGATCTGCTCCGATGTCTTCTGCAGCACGCCCAGTGCCCCGAGCGACGTCGCGAGGAACTGCTCGGGACAGTGGTCATTGGCCTCTCCTTGCTCTGGCCTGGCCGCCGATCAAGGGAGCAAACCAGTGGCGGTTACTTGCTGTAGACGTACACCCCACGCCCGGTCTTGCGGCCCAGATAACCCGCCGCGACCATCTCGCGCAACAGCATGGCCGGACGGTACTTCGGATCGGCGAACTCGGTGTAGAGGACTTCCATCACGGCCAGCATCGTATCCAGGCCGATCATGTCGGCCAGTGCGAGCGGTCCGATAGGATGGTTGCAGCCGAGCTTCATGCCTTCGTCGATTTCCTCGGGCGACGCCAGCCCCTCGCCTAGCGCGCAGAACGCTTCGTTGATCATCGGGCACAGGATGCGGTTGACCACGAAGCCCGGACTGTTCTTGACCGTGATCGGGTACTTGCCGAGCATCTTGGCCAATTCCTCGACGGCGCCGCGCGTAGCGTCGCTGGTCTGCAGGCCGCAGATCAGTTCGACCAGCGCCATCATCGGCACCGGGTTGAAGAAGTGCATGCCGATGAAGCGGTCGGCACGCGACGTCACTGCCGCAAGCTTCGTGATCGAGATCGACGACGTGTTCGATGCCACGATCGCGTCCGGTCCGACGATGCTGTCGATCTGCTTCAGGATCTTGACCTTGAGATCGTAGTTCTCGGTGGCGGCCTCGATGACAATGTCGGTCTTCTTCAAGTCCTCATACGACGTGCTGCCATGGATACGCGCCAGCACGGCAGCCTTGTCGGCCTCGGTGGCCTTTTCCTTCTTGATCAGCCGGTCCAGGCTGCCCCCGACGGTGGCGATGCCCTTCTGCACGGCGGCGTCGCTGATGTCGACCATCACCACATCCAGGCGCGCGGCAGCGCACGCTTGCGCAATGCCGTTGCCCATCGTGCCGGCACCCACGATGCCCACTGTCTTGATTGCCATGTCGAACTTCCTTGCGTTGTTGGGGATTTGTGCGACGCCGTGCAGCAGGTCATGCAGCGCCTTCTGCCTCGAGATCAGCACTTGCGCAGGGCAAGTGCATTCAGAACGTGGACGGCGCCCGCAGTCAGGCTCAGAACTGCGCCTCCGACAGCGCATTGACCGGAGCCGAACCACTGACGACCGCATCGCGCAGTGCCGAAGCTTGCGACAGGATGTGTTCCGCATAGAAATGCGCGGTCGCGATCTTAGCGTCGTGGAAACTCGGATCTTCGCTGCGCTTTGCGTCGGCCGCCAGCATGGCGCGGCCAAGTTGCCAGCCGGAGAACACGATGCCGCACAGCCTCAGGTACGGCACGCTGCCGGCAAAGACTGCGTTCAGATCGGACTTGGCATTGACCACCACAAACGCCACCACCGCCTCCAGCGCGGCACGGCCCTTGGCCAGTTGCGCCTGCACCGCGGTGAACGCCGCGCCACCATGCTTGCCCAGCGCGGCCTCGGTTTCGGCGATCTGCGCGCAGATCGCCCGGGCCACCGCACCACCGTCACGCACCGTCTTGCGGCCGACAAGGTCGTTGGCCTGGATCGCGGTCGTGCCTTCGTAGATCGGCAGGATGCGGGCATCGCGATAGTGCTGCGCCGCGCCGGTCTCCTCGATAAAGCCCATGCCGCCGTGCACCTGCACGCCCAGGCTGGTGACATCGATCGACAGCTCCGTGCTCCAGCCCTTCACCACCGGCACCAGGAACTCATAGAAGGCCTGGTTCTGCTTGCGCACGGCCTCGTCTGGATGCTGGTGCGCGGCATCGCTGGCGGCCGCCGCCACGTAGGCCACGGCACGCGCGCCTTCGATCAGCCCACGCATCGTCATCAGCATGCGCTTGACGTCGGGGTGGTGGATGATGGTCACCGCTTCGCGCGCGGAGCCATCGACCGGGCGGCTCTGCACGCGCTCGCGCGCATAGGCCACGGCCTGCTGGTAGGCGCGTTCGGACACCGCGATACCCTGCATGCCGACCGCGAAACGCGCCGAGTTCATCATGATGAACATGTACTCGAGGCCGCGGTTCTCTTCGCCGACCAGCGTGCCGAGCGCGCCACCATGGTCGCCGAACTGCAGCACCGCCGTGGGGCTGGCCTTGATGCCCAGCTTGTGCTCGATCGACACGCAGTGCACGTCGTTGCGCTCGCCCGGCGTGCCGTCGGCGTTGACCAGGAACTTGGGCACGACGAACAGCGAGATGCCCTTGACGCCCTCGGGCGCGTTGGGGGTACGCGCCAGCACGAGATGGACGATGTTCTGCGCCATGTCGTGTTCGCCGTAGGTGATGAAGATCTTGGTGCCGAAGACCTTGTAGGTGCCGTCGCCCTGCGGCTGCGCGCGGGTGCGCACGGCAGCCAGGTCCGAACCGGCCTGCGGCTCGGTCAGGTTCATGGTGCCGGTCCACTCGCCGGAGATCAGCTTCGGCAGGAAAGCGGCCTTCTGTTCGTCCGAGCCGGCCGTCAGCAGCGCCTCGATGGCGCCGTCGGTCAGCAACGGGCACAGCGCGAACGACAGGTTGGCGCTGTTCAGCATCTCGTTGCAGGCGGTGGCGATCAGCTTGGGCAGGCCCTGGCCGCCAAACTCCTGCGGATGCAGCACGCCCTGCCAGCCGCCTTCGCCGAACTGGCGGAAGGCATCCGTGAAGCCGGGCGTGGTAGTCACCACGCCGTCCTTCCAGCTGCTGGGATCCAGGTCGCCGGCGCGGTTCAGCGGCGCCACCACCTGCTCGTTGAACTTGGCCGCCTCTTCGAGCACGGCTTCGGCCGTTTCCGGGGTGGCTTCGTCGAAGCCGGGCAGCTGGCTGACGGCTTCCAGGCCAGCCAGCTCGTTCATGACGAACAGCATGTCTTTGAGCGGCGCGCGGTAGGTCATCGATGTCTCCTGTCTCACTACATATATGGCTAAGCGGCGTTGCCCAGGGCATGTGCCGGATGCCTGATCGTAGCGCCGGAGCCGCCTTCGCTCACTACCAAAAGCTGCCCATTCATTGACAAATCCTGCCGCTTTGCACGACGGCGTGAGGTCGGCTGCACCGCGGCAGCAGGGCGCGCAAGCCCGGGCGGGCAGGGTGCCTGGTTGGCAGGGTTTGTCAGGAAACCGACCAATCCCTGCCCGCAGCCGCTAGCGGCCGCCGCCTTCGGGCATGGTCCTGTAGGCCTTGGGGGTGCTGCCGGTCCAGTGCCGGAAGGCACGGTGGAACGCGGTAGGGTTGTCGAAGCCAATGTCATACGCGATGGCCGCGATGGCGTCCGAGGTGCGCGTCAGCCGCAGGATAGCGATGTCGCGCCGCACCTCGTCCTTGACCGTCTGGAATGTCGTGCCTTCGGCCGTCAGCCGGCGGCACAGCGTGCGCACGGAAAAGTGCAGGTCTTGCGCGACCGTTTCGATGGTTGGTGTCGCCGGCAGGCAATCGGCCAGGTATTGGCGCACGCGGTGGCAAACCATCTGCTCCGCGAACGAGACAAAGATCCAGTCTTCCGGTGCGCGCGCCAGGAAGGTCTGCAGGTCGGCCTTGCGCCGCCGTATCGGCATATCCAGGTAAGCCGCGTCGAAACTAAGCTGCGTCTGCCCGCAGCTGAACTGAACCGGGCCGGGAAACTGGTAGAGATAGTCGCTGGCGTGCGGGCGCGCGAAGTCGAACTCCACCTTGGCCAGCGGAATGCGCCTTGCCACCAGCCATGAGGCCACGCCGTGTACCAGCTTCAGCATCAGTTCACGGCCAAGCTCGCTAACGCCAGGGCCAGACGGGTCGGATACCAGCGCAACGCGCCCAAGCGCGTCCTCGCGCCCGGATTCCAGCCTGAAATCGTCCAGGATCAGGTAAAAGAACTGGCCAAAGCGATGTAGCGCCACCTCCAGGCGCGGCGCATCCAGCAGGCTCAGGCACAGGTACTTCAGGGTGCCATTGCGCAACGGCCGGCTGAAGATGCCCGGCATCTCGTCATCCAGCTCGGTCGCAAGCAGCCGGTACAGCGTGGAGAACTGCTCCTCGGTGACCCGGGCGCCCGGCGTCTGCAGCAAGCCGTATGCGATGCCGGACTGTCCGGCCACACGCTGGATGACTGCCGGGTCCGCGCTGGCCAGGAAGCCGTTGACCAGGGAGATGGGAACGGTGGCGGAGGGGTTCAATGGTGTTGGAGAGGTGTGCCAGGGCCAGGAATGTCCGGCATGTCCCGCGGACGGTGGCATATTTTGTCATAAGCCAGGCCTGCGGGCCATTCGGGCGCTGGTGAGCTCACGGATAGTCCCGCCATCTGGACGGGGCAAGGCTGTATGCGATTCTGCCAGCAGCTTATGTCTGATCGAGGTACGCGGCACCTTCTCACGCCGCGAGATGCGCCGACGTCATGTCCAGCCTGCAGACCGCTGGCAATAGTGGTGGCAGTCAGCCAGGCAGGGCCATCCATGGCTCCGGTGCCCGCGACTTTTTGGTACGCTGGTGTTGTACCTGCCGCTGTCGTACCTGCATGCTTGCGTGAGCTTTGCACTTCACAGGCTGGTCGCGGCCAAAGGAGTGATCATGCAAGAACTGGCATTTCGCACGCTGCTGTACCGCTATTTTTTCTTCGGCTGGCTGTTCCGGGACGCCAGCCAGGGCAACCGGGCTGAACGAGCCCTCGCCTGGCATTTCAACAAGGCACGCGCGCATTGGCTGCGGACATACATGCGGCGCTGGATCTGGTGCGGCGTCATCTTCTATGGTTTGGGTAGCGTGGTGGAGCTGATGTTGTGCGCGCCTGCGCTGTCCGCGCTCTTCTACGTGCCCGGCGTGCTCAGCGTGCCAGTCAACGTTGTCATCTTGGTGCTCTGGATCGGCCTGAAGACGTTGCCCGGGCCGCTGTGAGCGGTGGCCTGGATCGCCTTCGCAGTTATCCGACCTTTGCCATCGATGATCTTGGCTTTCGGATCGCCGGATCGGTTGAGACCAGCCTTTGATTGACGCGCCGGCGACCAGATGATCTGGGAGGCGGCGAGGGCGGCATTGTTCTGGAGGTGACTGGCGGCGCCCTGGGTATCGATGATGACGACGTCATAATTGTCGTCGGACATGATGGGGGAGGCGAGGGCGCGGGAGAGTTGGAGCATGCCGTCGGCACGGATGGCGAGCCTGCGCTGGATGGCGCCTTCGGGGTCATCGCTGAGGGTGATGTCCGGGCCGTCGAGGGAAGCCGCGAGCGTGGTCTTGCCGACCCCGCCCTTGGTGGACAACATGCAGAACTTGATCGATGTTGTTGGCGCTAAGGAAGTGGAAACTTCGGGAGGCCAAAAGAAAAAACCTCTTCAGATCAGAGATCCGAAGAGGTTTTTCCAAGGTGCGCTCCCCTAAAGCGAAGGCACCCAACTGTATGGTGGCGAATCAGGGACTCGAACCCCGGACCTGCGGATTATGATTCCGTCGCTCTAACCAACTGAGCTAATTCGCCGAACAAGACCGAAATTATACATGGCATTTGGAGGCTGTCAACACCCCCTCTTCAAAAAGTTTAGAGGGTGTCGAACGGCATCTCGCGCGGCCTGCAAAAAAACCGGCGGGCCTTGCGGCCCGCCGGTGGAGCGACTGACTACCGGATCAGTCGTGCATGAGCCTGGTGCCCGGGACGACGGGCCAGCTCACGCGCCTTTAGTCGTTGGCGTAGATATTGACGTCCTTGGTTTCGCGGACGAACAGCGAGCCGATGACCAGGGTGACGCCCGCGATGATGATCGGGTACCAGAGGCCGTAGTAGATGTTGCCGTTCTGCGCCACCAGCGCGAAGGAGATGGTGGGCAGCAGGCCGCCGAACCAGCCATTGCCGATGTGATACGGCAGCGACATGGACGTGTAGCGGATCCGGGTCGGGAACATCTCCACCAGCATCGCGGCGATCGGGCCGTACACCATGGTCACGTAGATCACCAGGATGACGAGGACCACCAGCACCATGATGGTGTTCATCTGCGCGGGGTCTGCCTTGGTCGGGTAGCCGGCCGCGGCCATCGAGTCGCCCACCTGCTTCTTGAACGCGGCGATCTGCTTCTTGCTGGCGTCGTCGAAGCTGTGGCCCGCCGGTACCAGGGTGGCGTTCAAGGAGGCAAACTCCTTGTCGCCGATCTTCACCGTGGCTACGGTGCCGGCCGGGGCTTCCACCACTTCGTAGCTTGCCGAGGCTTGTGCCAGCGTCCGCTTGACGATGTCGCAGGAGCTGCGGAAATCGATCTCGCGGGCGATCGGGCTGCCCTGGAAGGAGCATTGCTTCGGATCCGCGGTCACCACGATCTGGGCGCTTTGCTGCGCGCGCTCCAGGGCGGGGTTGGCGTAGTGGGTCATGGCCTTGAACAGCGGGAAGTAGGTCAGCATCGCCAGCGCGCAGCCGGCCATGATGATCCACTTGCGGCCGATCTTGTCCGACAGCGAGCCGAAGAAGATGAAGAACGGCGTGCCGATCACCAGGGCGCCCGCGATCAGCAGGTTGGCGGTGGTGGCGTCGACCTTGAGCACCTGGGTCAGGAAGAACAGCGAGTAGAACTGGCCCGTGTACCACACCACGGCCTGGCCGGCGGTCAGGCCTACCAGCGCCAGGATCACGATCTTCAGGTTGCGCCATTGGCCGAACGACTCGGTCAGCGGGGCCTTGGAGGTCTTGCCCTCGGCCTTCATCTTCTGGAAGGCGGGCGATTCGCTCATCGACAGGCGGATGTAGACCGATACGCCGAGCAGCAGGATCGAGACCAGGAACGGAATGCGCCAGCCCCAGACGTCGAAGTTCGGACCGGTCAGGTTGCGGCACAGCAGGATCACGATCAGCGACAGGAACAGGCCGAGCGTGGCGGTGGTCTGGATCCATGCGGTATAGGCGCCGCGCTTGCCGTGCGGCGCGTGCTCGGCCACATAGGTGGCGGCACCGCCGTACTCGCCGCCGAGCGCCAGGCCCTGCAGCATGCGCAGCCCGATCAGGATGATCGGGGCCGCCCAGCCGATGGTGCCGTAGCCTGGCAGCAGGCCCACGATAAAGGTGGACGCGCCCATGATCAGGATGGTCACCAGGAAGGTGTACTTGCGCCCGATCATGTCGCCAAGGCGGCCGAACACCAGCGCGCCGAACGGCCGCACGATGAAGCCCGCGGCAAAGGCTAGCAGCGCGAAGATGAAGGCGGCGGTTGGATCGAGGCCGGAGAAGAACTGCTTGGCGATGATGGCTGCCAGCGAACCGTAAAGATAAAAGTCGTACCACTCGAATACCGTGCCGAGCGAGGAAGCAAAAATCACCTTCCGCTCTTCGGGCGTCATTGCAGAGCCCTGGGTTGTGCCTCCGGGCATTGCCACGTTCTGTGCGTTAGCCATTGTCTCCTCCGTGTTTGATCGGAATCTTTCGTGGGGCCGCTGGCACGCTCGCGCTGTCGCGGGCGCGCCATTGCCTCCGAAGTTGCAATGGATTGTGGGTGGCGAAACTTACTGCGTTCTGACAATTTCCGCCCAGTAAGCCGCTAAATGCTCGGGGTATACGCTAGGCAAGAAGCGGGTTCTGCATTGCTGCGCCGCGAAGCGTGCGGTCGCGGAAGATCGCGCCGGAACAAGCGCCAGGCGGCGCCGTTGTATTTCTTGCTATGCAGCATCGTCGTGGCGCTGCGCGACCGCGGCCCGAACGTCGGCATCGTCGTCGTCCTCGCGGTTCATCCGCCAGGCGTAGAGCGCGGCCATGAGCACGTAGACGATCAGCGCGCCCTGCGCGCCGACCCAGAACGAGAAGGGCCAGCCGAAGAAATCGAAGCGCAGTTCGCGGGCGAACCAAGCGACGCCGAAGGTGACCACGAACCAGATCGACAGCAATACGGTGATCCAGCGCAGGTTGCGATGCCATGCACGGCGTTCGGACTGGTCGGCCTGGTCGCGCCCGCCGCGCGCGTGCTCGGGGTTGGTCATGCAGGCTCCAGGGGAGATGGCCGGCGCAGCGTGATGCGAAAGCACGCGCCGGCCAGGCGCGGCTCCGCCTGGTAGACGTGGTCGAGGATGCTGACATCGCCGCCGTGCTGCTGCACGATCTCGCGCACGATGGCCAGGCCCAGGCCGCTGCCCTGGGTCTTGGTGCCGAGCACGCGGTAGAACCGCTCCATCACGCGCTCGCGCTCGGCCACCGGGATGCCGGGGCCGGTGTCTTCCACTTCGAGATACGCGAAGGGCTCGAAGGCATCCGCGCTGACGCGCACGGTGGCGTTGCCATCGGCCGGCGTGTAGCGGATGGCGTTGTCGATCAGGTTGTTGAGCATCTCGGTGAGCATCAGACGGTTGCCTTGCACCATCACCGGGTGGTCGTCGGCATCCACGCCGAGATCGATGCGGCGCGCCCACGCCTGCGGCAGCCAGTCCTTGACCACCTCGCGCGCGAGCGCGGCCAGGTCCAGCGGCGCCATGCTGCCGGCGCTGGCCAGGTTCTCCATGCGCGCCAGCGACAACAACTGCGTCACCAGGTGGGCCGCGCGTTCGGAGCTGCCCGCGATCTGCGCCAGCGACTTGCGCAGCTCCTCGGGCGATTGCTCGCGCTGCGCCAGCTCCGCCTGCATGCGCAGCCCGGCCAGCGGTGTCTTCATCTGGTGGGCGGCATCGGCGATAAAGCGCTTCTGCGTCTGCACCGAAATATCCAGCCGCGCCAGCAGGTCATTGAAGGACGCGACCAGCGGCGTGATCTCCTGCGGCGCGGCGCGCTCGTCGATGGGGCTGGTGTCGCCGGGATTGCGCGCGCGGATGCGCTGCTGGATCGAGGTAAGCGGGGCCAGCCCGCGTGTGAGGCCGAACCACACCAGCACCACCGCCAGCGGCAGGATCACGAACTGCGGCAGGATCACGCCCTTGATGATTTCATTGGCCAGCCGCGCACGCTTGTCGAGCGTCTCGCCAACCTGCACCAGCACCGGCTGCGCGTCGCCCGCCTGCTTGAGATCGACATAGGTGTAGGCCACGCGCACGTCGTTGCCCGCGATGCGGTCGTCGCGCAGCGAGACCAGCCCGGCGTGGCCGCGATCATCCTCGCCGGGCAGCGGCATGTCGTTGTCGCCGGCGACGAACTCGCCGTGGGTGCCCACCACCTGGTAGTAGATGTTGTCGGTTTCATCGGCCCGCAGGATCTCGCGCGCGGACAGCGGCAGCTGCAGCGTGACGCGCCCGTTGACCTCGCGCACCTGCTGCGAGAGCACGATGGCGCTGGCCTCCAGCGAGCGGTCGAAGGGCCCGTTGGCGATGGATTTCGCCACCAGGTAGGTCACGGCAATGCTCATCGGCCATAGCAGCAGCAGTGGCGCCAGCATCCAGTCCAGGATTTCGCCGAACAGCGAGCGCGGCGATGGATGGCCCGCGCTGTCCTCAAGGTGCGGCAGGGCGTCGGCCAGCGTTTCGTCGCTGACGATCTCATCGGGCGGGGAGGGCGGGCGGGGGGGGGGGGGGGGGGGGGGGGGGGGG
>NZ_JBIUHC010000187.1:0-18220 GCF_044627735.1 Cupriavidus sp. CuC1
CGGCCGCCAAGGCCGCCCCGGCGCCCGCCGGCGGCGGCGCGGGCCTGGACCTGCTGCCATGGCCCAAGGTCGACTTCGCCAAGTTCGGCCCGGTCGAGCGCAAGGAACTGAGCCGCATCAAGAAGATCTCCGGCGCCAACCTGCACCGCAACTGGGTGGTGATTCCGCACGTCACCACGCACGACGAAGCGGATATCACCGACCTGGAGCCGTTCCGCGTGCAGATGAACAAGGAGCTGGAGAAGAGCGGCGTCAAGATCAGCATGCTGCCGTTCATGATGAAGGCGGCCGTGGCCACGCTCAAGAAATTCCCCGAGTTCAACGCAAGCCTGGACGGCGACACCCTGGTGCTCAAGCAGTACTACCACATCGGCTTCGCGGCCGACACGCCCAACGGCCTGATGGTGCCGGTGATCCGCGACGTCGACAAGAAGAGCATCCCCGACATCGCGCGGGAGATGGGCGAGCTGGCCAAGCTGGCGCGCGAGGGCAAGCTCAAGCCCGACCAGATGTCGGGCGGCACCTTCACGATCAGCTCGCTCGGCGGCATCGGCGGCATCAACTTCACCCCCATCATCAACGCGCCCGAGGTCGCGATCATGGGCGTATGCAAGAGCTTCTGGAAGCAGCACTCCAGCGATGGCAAGACCTGGGCTTCGCGCCTGACGCTGCCACTGTCGTTGTCATGGGACCACCGTGTCATCGACGGCGCCGCGGCGGCCCGTTTCAACGTCTATTTTGCCAACCTGCTCGCCGATCTGCGGCGTGTGCTGTTCTGAGGGGCGCGCTGCAATGACCCAACGTGTCGAAGTCAAAGTGCCGGATATCGGCGATTTCAAGGATGTCACGGTGATCGAGGTCATGGTCAAGCCCGGCGAGACCATCGCCGTGGATACCAGCCTGATCGCGGTCGAGTCCGACAAGGCCTCGATGGAGATCCCTTCCACCCACGCCGGCGTGGTCAAGGAGATCACCGTCAAGGTCAACGATAAAGTCAGCGAAGGATCGGTGATCCTGGTGGTGGAGGCTGCCGAGGCCGCTGCAACCGCTGCCGCACCCGCCGCGCCGGCGCCTGCGGCCCCATCGGCGCCGCCCAAGCCAGCGCCAGCCGGCGCGCCCGTTCCCAGCGCTGCCAGCTACACCGGCAAGGCGGACCTGGAATGCGAAATGCTGGTGCTGGGCGCCGGCCCGGGCGGCTATTCCGCCGCGTTCCGCAGCGCCGACCTGGGCATGAAGACCGTCCTGGTGGAGCGCTACGACACCCTTGGCGGAGTCTGCCTCAATGTGGGCTGCATCCCCTCCAAGGCGCTGCTGCACACCGCCTCGGTCATGGACGAAGTGGCGACACTGCCGGACCACGGCATCCGCTACGGTGCCCCCGAGATCGACCTGGACAAGCTGCGCGGCTTCAAGGACAGCGTCATCAAGAAACTCACGGGCGGCCTGGCCGGCATGGCCAAGGCGCGCAAGGTCGAGGTGGTGACCGGCGTGGGCAGCTTCCTTGATCCGCATCACCTGGAGGTGGTGGCGGCCGATGGCGGCAAGCGCGTGATCCGGTTCGCCAAGGCCATCATCGCGGCCGGCAGCCAGGCGGTGAAGCTGCCGTTCATGCCTGACGACGAGCGCGTGGTCGACTCCACCGGCGCGCTGCTGCTCAAATCCATCCCGAAGCGCATGCTGGTGGTGGGCGGCGGCATCATCGGCCTGGAAATGGCCACGGTCTACTCCACGCTGGGCACGCGCATCGACGTGGTGGAAATGCTCGATGGCCTGATGCAGGGCGCCGACCGCGACCTGGTGAAGGTCTGGGAAAAGAAGAACGCGCACCGCTTCGACCACGTCATGCTGAAGACCAAGACTGTTGGGGCCAAGGCCACCGCGGCCGGCATCGAAGTCAGCTTCGAGGGCAAGGAAGCACCGGCGCCGCAGGTCTACGACGTGGTGCTGGTGGCGGTGGGCCGCAGCCCCAACGGCAAGTCCATCGGCGCGGACAAAGCTGGCGTGGCCGTCACCGAGCGCGGCTTCATCGAGGTCGACAGGCAGATGCGGACCAACGTCGCGCATATCCATGCGATCGGCGACATTGTCGGCCAGCCGATGCTGGCGCACAAAGCGGTACATGAAGCGCATGTGGCCGCCGAGGCCGCGCACGGCGAGCCCGCCTTCTTCGACGCGCGGCAGATCCCGTCGGTTGCCTACACCGATCCCGAGGTGGCCTGGGCCGGCAAGACCGAAGACCAGTGCAAGGCCGAAGGCATCAAGTTCGGCAAGGCCGTGTTCCCGTGGGCCGCTTCGGGCCGGGCCATCGCCAACGGCCGCGACGAAGGCTTCACCAAGCTGCTCGTCGACGAAGCCACCCATCGCGTGATCGGCGGCGGCATCGTCGGCACGCATGCCGGCGACCTGATCAGCGAGATCTGCCTGGCCGTGGAGATGGGTTGCGAGCCCGCCGATATCGGCAAGACCATCCACCCGCACCCGACGCTGGGCGAATCCATCGGCATGGCCGCCGAGGTGTTCGAGGGCCATTGCACCGACTTGCCGCCTGTGAAGAAGAAATAAGCGAGAGGCGCACGGCGCGGCATTTGCGCCGTGCGCTACGCCCAAGAGATCACAAGAACGTCTATCGCCGATCTGGCGCCCTGACCGAGCCACAGAGACAACCATGACCGACAACCTTCGCGAAGCCGCACTCGACTACCACCGCTACCCCACACCCGGCAAGATCTCCGTGACGCCGACCAAGGCGATGGCCACGCAGCGCGACCTCGCCCTCGCCTACTCGCCGGGCGTCGCCGACGCCTGCATGGAGATCGTGCGGGATCCGGCCGAGGCGATGAACCTCACCTCGCGCGCCAACCTGGTCGCCGTGATCACCAACGGCACGGCGGTGCTGGGCCTGGGCAATATCGGCCCGCTGGCGGGCAAGCCGGTGATGGAGGGCAAGGGCTGCCTGTTCAAGAAGTTCGCCGGCATCGATGTATTCGACATCGAACTGGCGGAGGACGACCCGGATGCGCTGATCGATACCATCGCCCGCATGGAGCCGACCTTCGGCGGCATCAACCTGGAGGACATCAAGGCGCCCGAGTGCTTCTACATCGAGAAGAAGCTGCGCGAGCGCATGAAGATCCCGGTCTTCCATGACGACCAGCACGGCACCGCCATCGTGGCCGCCGCGGCCATCCTCAATGCCCTCAAGCACGTCGGCAAGGATATCTCGGAGGTCAAGCTGGTGGCTTCCGGCGCGGGCGCGGCGGCGCTGGCCTGCCTGGACCTGATCGTCAGCCTGGGCCTGCCGCTCGGCAATGTGTTCGTCTCCGACAGCAACGGCGTGGTCTACCTCGGCCGCAAGGAGGCGATGGACCCGAACAAGGCGCGCTATGCGCAGGACACTTCCGCGCGCACGCTGTCCGACATCATCGGCGGCGCGGATATCTTCCTCGGGCTGTCGGCAGGCGGCGTGCTCAAGCCAGAGATGGTCAAGGTCATGGCGCGCGACCCGATCATCCTGGCCATGGCCAACCCCACGCCGGAGATCGCGCCGGAGGATGCGCTGGCGGTGCGCCCCGATGCGATCCTGGGCACCGGGCGCTCGGACTACCCGAACCAGGTCAACAACGTCCTGTGCTTCCCGTTTATCTTCCGCGGTGCGCTGGACGTGGGCGCCACCACCATCAACGAAGAAATGAAGCTGGCGGCCGTGCGGGCCATCGCCGAACTGGCGCACGCGGAAATCCCCGAAGTGGTCGCCCAGGCGTACGGCGCGGTGGGCCTGCGCTTCGGCGCCGAGTACCTGATTCCCAAGCCGTTCGACCCGCGGCTGATCGAAGCCGTGGCGCCCGCCGTGGCCCAGGCGGCCATGGACAGCGGCGTGGCGACGCGCCCCATCGCGGACATGGAGGCGTATCGCCAGCGCCTTGGCCAGTTCGTCTACCAGTCGCGCAGCGCCATGGGGCCGGTGTTTGCCGCCGCCAAGCGCGCGCCCAAGCGGGTGATCTACGCGGAGGGCGAGATTGAGCGCGTGCTGCGCGCCGCGCAGGTGGTCATCGATGAGGGCATCGCGCGCCCGTTGCTGGTGGGCCGCCCCGACGTGATCGTGCAGCGCATTGCGCAGTTCGGGCTGCGCCTGCAGCCCGGCGTGGACTGCGAAACCGTGGATCCGCTGGAGCCCGCCATCTACGGCGACGCGGCCGAGGCCTACTACCAGCTTAGCTCCCGCGACGGCGTCTCGCGCGCGCTGGCGCAGGCCGAGGTGCGCAGCCGCGGTACGCTGCTGGGCGCCATGCTGGTGCGCCAAGGCCGGGCCGATGCCATGCTGTGCGGCACCGTGGGCCGCTTCCAGGACCATCTTGGCTATGTGCGGGACACCATCGGGCTCAAGGCCGGCAGCGACACGCTCGCGGTCATGCAGATGCTGATGCTGCCCGGCCGCCAGCTGTTTATCTGCGACACCCACGTCAACCTCGACCCGACGGCACAGCAGATCGCCAACATCACCCTGCTGGCGGCCGAAGCGGTCCGGCGCTTTGGCATCACGCCCAGCGTGGCGCTGCTCTCCCACTCCAACTTCGGCGGCTCCACCGCGCCCGCCGCGGTGAAGATGCGCGAAGCGCTGGCACTGGTGAAGGCGCGCGAACCCTCACTGGCCGTCGAAGGCGAGATGCGGGGCGATGCGGCGTTGTCCAAGCACATCCTGGAGCACGAGTTCCCCGAATCCTGCCTGCCCACGGAAGCCAACGTGCTGGTGATGCCAAACGTGGATGCCGCCAACATCTCCTACAACCTGATGCGCATCGCCGCGGGCGGCGGCATCACGGTGGGCGGCATCCTGCTTGGCGCCGCGCGCCCGGTGCACATCCTGACTTCCTCGTCCACGGTACGCCGCATTGTCAACATGAGCGCCGTGGCAACGGTCGACGCCAACGCCCAGCGCACCTCGGCCTGGGCGCTCGATTGACCTGCCCTCCCCCGGGCGCCGGCGACAAGTAAAACCACAAAGGAGACACCCATGGACAACCACAGTCACCCCAAGCCGTTCTACAGATCCCTGTACTTCCAGGTCATCACCGCGATCGTCATCGGCGTGATCCTGGGGCACTTCTATCCGCAGGCCGGCGCGGCGATGAAACCGTTGGGAGACGGCTTCATCAAGCTGATCAAGATGATCATCGCGCCGATCATCTTCTGCACCGTGGTGGTGGGCATCGCCGGCATGGAGGACATGAAGAAGGTCGGCAAGACCGGCGGGCTGGCGCTGCTGTACTTCGAGGTGGTGAGCGGCATTGCGCTGGTCGTCGGCCTGGTGATCATCAATATCGTCAAGCCCGGGGCGGGCATGAATGTCGACGTGAGCACGCTCGATACCAAGAGCATCGCCGCCTACACCGAGCCCGGCAAGATGCAGGGCACGGTGGATTTCCTGCTGCATGTGATCCCCAATACCGTGGTGGACGCCTTTGCCAAGGGCGAGATCCTGCAGGTGCTGCTGTTTGCCGTGATGTTTGGCTTCGCGCTGCATAGGTTCGGCGGACGCGGCACGCTGGTCTTCGACTTCATCGAGAAGTTCTCGCATGTGCTGTTCACCATCGTCGGCTACATCATGAAGGTGGCCCCCATCGGCGCGTTCGGGGCCATGGCGTTCACCATCGGGAAATACGGCGTGGGCTCGCTGCTGCAGCTTGGCCAGCTGATGGCCACGTTCTATGCGACCTGCCTGTTTTTCATCTTTGTCGTGCTCGGCGGCATCGCGCGCGCGCATGGCTTCTCGATCTGGAAGTTCATCAAGTACATCAAGGAGGAACTGCTGATCGTGCTGGGCACGTCGTCGTCGGAATCGGTGCTGCCGCGGATGATGGCCAAGCTGGAAAACCTGGGTGCGCGCAAGTCCGTCGTCGGGCTGGTGATCCCCACCGGCTACTCGTTCAACCTGGATGGCACGTCGATCTACCTGACCATGGCGGCAGTATTCATCGCCCAGGCTACCAACACCGACATGAGCCTGACGCAGCAGCTCACGCTGCTGGCCGTGCTGCTGCTGACCTCCAAGGGCGCGGCGGGCGTGACCGGCAGCGGCTTCATCGTGCTGGCGGCCACGCTGTCGGCGGTGGGGCATGTGCCGGTGGCTGGCCTGGCCCTGATCCTGGGCATCGACCGCTTCATGTCGGAGGCGCGCGCCCTGACCAACCTCATCGGCAACGGCGTGGCCACCGTGGTGGTCGCGAAATGGACCGGCGACCTGGATGTCGCGCGGATGCACCGCCGGCTGGACAACGAATCGGATGCCGAGGCCGACGAGCCGGAAGCGGTGCTGGATCCGCTGGTCGCCCGCATGCCGGCCTCCGGCACCACGCTGACCCGGTAAACGGCAGGCCACGATGAAACCCTCCACCTATCGTCCCGATGCCTCCCTGAAGGCACCGCATCGCATCGTCATCGTCGGCGGCGGTGCGGGCGGGCTTGAGCTAGCCACCCGGCTCGGCGACACCCTCGGCCGGCGCGGGCAAGCCGAAGTCACGCTCATCGAGAAGACCCGCACCCACGTGTGGAAGCCCAAGCTGCACGAGATCGCCGCCGGCAGCATGGACATGAGCGCCCACGAGGTGGGCTATCTCGCGCAATCGCACTGGCACCACTTCCGCTACCGCGTCGGCGAAATGGTAGGCCTGGACCGCGAGCGCCGGGAGGTGCTGGTGGCTCCTTATGTGGACGACGAAGGCACCCAGATCACGCCGCTGCGCACCTTTGGCTACGACACCCTGGTCATCGCGGTGGGCAGCCAGAGCAATGACTTCGGCACGCCGGGCATGTACGAGCACGCCATGCGGCTGGAGTCCGCCGCGGACGCGCTGCGCTTTCACTCGCGCATGGTCAATGCCTGCATCCGCGCGCACGCGCAGACCGCGCCCCTGCTGGCCCAGCAGTTGCACGTGGCCATCATCGGCGCCGGCGCCACCGGCGTGGAGCTGGCGGCCGAGCTGCACCGCACCACCCGCGAGGTGGTGGCCTTCGGCCTGGACCGTGTCGACGCCGACAAGGACATCCGGGTCACGCTGATCGAAGCCGCGCCGCGCGTGCTGCCGGCATTGCCCCCGCGCCTGTCCAGCGCCACGGAGGACCTGCTGCGCAAGCTCGGCGTGGAAGTGCTCACCGACGCCAAGGTGGCCGAGGTGCTGCCCGGTGGCGTGCAGCTGGGCGATGGCCGGCTGCTGCCGGCGGAGCTGGTGGTATGGGCGGCGGGCGTGAAGGCGCCCGACTTCCTCAAGGATCTTGCCGGCCTTGAAACCAACCGGATCAACCAGCTGGTGGTGCACCCCACGCTGCAGACCAGCCGCGACGAGAATATCTTCGCGATTGGCGATTGCGCCGCGTGCGCGTGGCCCGAGGCCAACCAGGGCAAGGGCGGCTTTGTGCCGCCGCGCGCCCAGGCCGCGCACCAGCAGGCTTCGCACATGGTCAGGCAGGTCCGCGCCCGCATGGCGGGCAAGGCGCTGGCCAACTATCGCTACCGCGATTTCGGCTCGCTGGTGTCGCTGGGCGAGTTCAGCACCGTGGGCAACATGATGGGCGGCCTGATCGGCGGCAGCCTGATGGTGGAGGGATTGTTCGCCCGGATGATGTACCTGTCGCTCTACAAGATGCACGAACTGGCATTGCATGGCTTTGCCAAGGTCGCGCTCGACACGCTGGCGCGCTCCATCGTCCGGCGCACCGAGCCGCATGTGAAGCTGCACTGAGCGCCGTGGCGCCGTCCCGCACACGCAATCGCACTCTTCCGGACCCCATGACCAATCCCACACCCGATCCCTCCCGCTGGATTGCCGAGCTCTTCAGCGCGCAACAGACCATGCTGCGCGCGTTCGGCGCCGCTCCCGGCCAGGCGCCGCAAGACGCCGACGCCACGCCCGCGCCGGTCTCCATGCTGGCGGCGGCGCGCGCGCTCGCCGCCTGGCCGGACCAGGCCCTCAGGCAAATGAGCGCGCTGTGGCCGGCGGGCGAGCCCGCCGGCACCCCGGACCGCCGCTTTGCCGCGCAGGCCTGGCGCGACGACCCGCGCTTTGCCCTGGCGGTACGCCACTACCAGAGCTATGCGACGCTGCTGCAAGGCGCGATTGAGCAAGCACCCGCCGACGCGCAGGCCAAGGCGCAGTGGCAGTTCGCCCTGCGCCAGGTGCTGGACGCGCTCAGCCCGGCCAATTGCCTGGCCACCAACCCCGAGGCGCTGCAGCTGGCGGTGGACTCCGGCGGCGCCAGCCTGGTGGAGGGCATGCGCCTGTTCCTGCAGGACCTGGCCAAGGGCCGCGTCTCGATGACCGATGAGCAGAGCTTCGAGGTTGGCCGCAACGTGGCCACCACGCCGGGCGACGTGGTGTATGAGAACGAGCTGATGCAGCTCATCCAGTACGCACCGGGCGCGGGCAAGGTCCATCAGCGCCCGTTGTTGATCGTGCCGCCCTGCATCAACAAGTTCTATATCCTCGACCTGCAGCCCGAGAACTCATTCGTCGCCCATGCGGTCGCGCAAGGGCATACGGTCTTCCTGATGTCATGGCGCAACGTGGCGCAAGCGCAGGGGCACCTGACATGGGACGACTACCTTGAACAGGGCGTGCTGCGCGCCATCGATGTAGCGCAGGAGATCAGCGGCGCCGACCGCGTCAACACGCTGGGCTTCTGCGTGGGCGGCACGCTGCTGGCCTGCGCGCTGGCGGTGGCCGCCGCACGGGGCCAGGACAGGGTTGCCAGCGTCACGCTGCTCACCACGATGCTGGACTTCGTTGATACCGGCGAGATCGGCCTGCTCGTCAACGACGCCATGGTCGCGATGCGGGAGGCCACGATCGGCCGCGGCGGGCTGCTGCGCGGCCGCGAGCTGGCCCATGTGTTCGCCGCGCTGCGCGCCAACGACCTGATCTGGCCCTATGCGGTCAACAGCTACCTGAAAGGAAGCGCGCCGCCGGCGTTCGACCTGCTGTCCTGGAACTGCGACGACACCAACCTGCCGGGGCCGATGTACTGCTGGTACCTGCGCAACGCCTACCTGGAGAACCGCCTGCGCGTGCCGGGCGGCACCGTGCAGTGCGGGGAGCCGGTGGATTTTGCCCGGGTCCAGGTGCCCGCTTTCCTCTATGCCTCGCAAGACGACCACATCGTGCCGTGGGGCAGCGCCTATGCCACCACGCGCCTGTTGGGCGGCCCGACGACCTTCGTGCTGGGCGCCAGCGGCCACATCGCCGGCGTGATCAACCCGCCAGCCAAAGGCAAGCGCCACCACTGGACCGGCCCGCTCCAGGGCGAACCGCAACGCTGGCTTGACGGCGCCGAACGCGTCGAAGGCAGCTGGTGGCCGGCCTGGACCAGCTGGCTCGCAGAACACGCCGGCCCGCGCACCGCCCCGCGGCGCTCGCCTGGCAGCACCGCCTACCCCGTGATCGAGCCCGCACCCGGGCGCTACGTCAAGGCGAAGGCCAGCTAGCTATCCGCAGGCTGGCCTGCCAATCCCCTATCCACCCTACCCCCGATTCACCCAGGAGAGTCACATGGAAGATGTTGTTATCGTCGCCGCAGCCAGAACCGCCGTCGGCAAGTTCGGCGGCTCGCTGGCCAAGGTGCCGGCCCCCGAACTGGGCGCCACGGTCATCAAGGCCTTGCTCGAGCGCAGCGGCCTGAAGCCGGAAATGGTCGACGAGGTGCTGCTGGGCCAGGTGCTGACCGCGGGCAGCGGGCAAAATCCCGCGCGCCAGGCCGCCCTCAAGGCAGGCTTGCCCAACACCGTGCCCGCCATGACCATCGGCAAGGTCTGCGGCTCCGGCCTGAAGGCCGTGCACCTGGCGGCCCAGGCCATCAAGTGCGGCGATGCGGATATCGTCATCGCCGGCGGCCAGGAGAACATGAGCGCATCGCCGCACGTGCTGGCGGGATCGCGCGACGGCCAGCGCATGGGCGACTGGAAGCTGACCGACACGATGATCGTCGACGGCCTGTGGGATGCCTTCAACCAGTACCACATGGGCACCACCGCCGAGAACGTCGCCAAGGCATACAACATCTCGCGCGAGCAGCAGGACGCGTTCGCGGCCGCATCGCAGCAAAAGGCCGAACTGGCGCAGAAAGCCGGCCGCTTCAAGGACGAGATCGTGCCGGTCTCGATCGTCTCGAAGAAAGGCACCGTGGTCTTCGATACCGACGAGTTCATCAAGCACGGCACCACGGCCGATGCGCTGGCGGGGCTGCGGCCGGCCTTCGACAAAGCCGGCTCCGTCACCGCCGGCAATGCCTCCGGCCTGAACGACGGCGCTGCGGCGGTCCTGATGATGTCGGCAAGCAAGGCGCGCGAACTGGGGCTCAAGCCCCTGGCCCGGATCGCCTCCTATGCCTCGGCCGGGCTCGACCCGACCATCATGGGCATGGGCCCGGTCCCGGCCTCGCAGCGTTGCCTGCAAAAGGCGGGCTGGAGCATCAACGACCTGGACCTGATGGAGATCAACGAGGCCTTCGCCGCCCAGGCGTGCGCGGTCAATCAGGAGATGGACTGGGACGCCAGCAAGATCAACGTCAATGGCGGCGCCATCGCCATCGGGCATCCCATCGGCGCATCCGGCTGCCGCATCCTGGTCACCCTGCTCCATGAGATGGCCCGGCGCGACGCCAGGCGTGGCCTGGCGTCGCTATGCATTGGCGGCGGCATGGGCGTGGCGCTGGCCGTCGAGCGCTAAGACAGCATTCATTCCACAAGGAGAAACGATGAGCAAGCAACGCGTAGTACTGGTCACGGGCGGCATGGGCGGCCTGGGTGAAACCATTTCCACCAAGATGGCCGATGCCGGCTACCGGGTAGCGGTCACCTATTCGCCGGGCAACACCACCCATGGCGAATGGGTCCGGCAGATGAAGGCGCGCGGCTACGACATCCTCGCCGTGCCCTGCGACGTGGCGGACATCGATTCGTGCGCGAAGGCGGTGGCGGCCGTGATGGAAGTCGCCGGCCCGGTCGACGTGCTGGTCAACAACGCCGGCATCACGCGCGACATGACCTTCAAGAAGATGGACAAGGTGAACTGGGACACGGTGCTGCGCACCAACCTGGACAGCCTGTTCAACATGACCAAGCAGGTCGCCGACGGCATGGTGGAGCGCGGCTGGGGCCGCATCGTCAATGTGTCGTCGGTCAACGGCTCGAAGGGCGCGTTCGGCCAGACCAACTACTCGGCAGCCAAGGCCGGCGTGCACGGCTTCACCAAGGCGCTGGCTCTGGAAGTCGCCAGGAAAGGCGTCACGGTAAACACCATCTCGCCCGGCTACATCGGCACCAAGATGGTCACCGCCATTCCCGAGGAGATCCTGAACACCAAGATCCTGCCGCAGATCCCGGTAGGCCGGCTGGGCAAGCCGGAGGAAGTGGCGGGCCTGATCATCTACCTGGCCTCCGAGGAAGCTGCCTTCGTGACCGGCGCCAACATCGCCATCAACGGCGGCCAGCATATGCAGTGACGTTTGGCGGTGGCGGCCGGCGCACGGCCACCACGCGGCCACCGCACGGCCACCGCACGGCAGCAGAACAACTACGCAAGGCAGCAACCGGAGACCACATGAAATCCATGGGCATCGATCGCGACGCGCTGATTCAGCAGTTCACGCAAGCGTCGGAGAAGCAAGGCGAATCCCTGCAGCAGGCTGTCCAGCAGGCGACGCTCAAGGCATTGCAAAGCCGGGAACTGACACTCAAGAGCATCAAGGACACGCTGAAGATGGTCACCCAGGCGGCCTCCGCCGGGGCGGCCAGCAGCGGGCTCGCGGGAGCAGGGCTTGAGCCGATGCTGTCGCAGGTGGCGCAGGGCATGGACGCCGCGCTGGTGCAGGCGGTGGAGGCAAATCGTCGGGCGTTGCAGCAGATCGTCGACCAGGGCACGCAATTGCGCGAAACGCACCTCAAGAAGGCCGTGGCCGACATCGAGAAGATGGAGGACGCGCTGTTCAGCACGGTGGCCAAATCCATCGGCGAGTTGCCGCAGGGCGTGCAAGGGCCCTGGTCGACGGTGCTGGACGGCATGAAGGTGAAGGGCACGGCCACCGGGGCCAGCGCGACGGCGGTGGTCGAGCAGCTGGCCACCCAGGCGCGCGAGCTCACGCGCGAGGGACGGGCCTTTGCGCAAAGCAGCACCGAGGCCTGGCTCGAGCACTACGCCACGCTGGTCAGCGGCGTGCTGATCGGCATGTCGAATGGCTTGGCCGGGGAAGGCAAGCGCTGATCTCGTTCCAGCCGCACCTCGGCCCGGCAATCTACGTTGCCGCCCCTCTCCCGCAAGCGGGAGAGGGGCGCAAACCAGCCGCCCCGCGGCGCCCATCCATAACCCACGGCGGAGGCCCGGACAGATGGATCCCATCCTGCTGGCGCGCATGCAGTTCGCTGCCAACATCACCTTCCATATCCTGTTCCCGACCATCAGCATCGGCCTGGGATGGTTGCTGCTGTTCTTCCGCTGGCGCTACCTGGCGGCCGACTCGCCACAGGTCCGCCATGCATGGCTGAATGCCTACCGGTTCTGGACCAAGGTGTTCGCGCTGACATTCGCGCTTGGCGTGGTCAGCGGCATCACCATGAGCTTCCAGTTCGGCACCAACTGGCCAGGCTTCATGGAAACGGTCGGCAATATTGCCGGGCCCCTGCTCGCCTATGAGGTCCTGACCGCGTTCTTTCTCGAAGCCGGCTTTCTCGGCGTGATGCTGTTCGGGCACGGCAAGGTGAGCGAACGGGTGCACCTGATGTCGACCTTCTTCGTCGCCTTCGGCACCACGCTCAGCGCCTTCTGGATCCTGGCGCTGAACTCCTGGATGCAGACACCCCAGGGCTACGAGATCATCAACGGCGAGTTCCACGTGCAGAGCTGGGTGGCCGTCGTCCTCAACCCCTCCTTTCCCTACCGCTTCTGCCACATGCTGCTGGCCTCCGCGCTGACCTGCGCCTTCCTGCTCGCGGGGCTGAGCGCGTGGCAGCTGCTCAAAGGCACGGCGCAGCTGTCCGCGCCCAAGGTGCTGCGGGTCGGACTGACCCTTGCCGCGGCCGCGATCCCGCTGCAGATCGTGATCGGCGACATGCACGGCCTGAACACGCTCGAGCACCAGCCGCAGAAGATTGCCGCCATGGAGGGCGTATGGGAGACGGAGCGCGGCGCGCCCTTGCTGCTCTTCGCCATTCCCGACGCAAGCGCGCGCACCAATCGCGCGGCCATCGGCATCCCGGATCTCGCCAGCCTGATCCTGACCCACCGCCCCGACGGCGAGATCCGCGGGCTGAACACGTTCGGCGATGTGCATCCGCCGGTCCTACCGCTGTTCTTCGCCTTTCGCGTGATGGTGGGCATGGGCGTGCTGATGCTGGCGGCCAGCTGGCTGGGCTGGTGGTGGTACCGCCGCGCCGGCTGGCAGCCGCAGCGGCTGCCGCGCGCGCTGCTGTGGGGACTCGCGGGCATGACCTTCTCCGGCTGGATCGCCACGGTGGCTGGCTGGTACGTCACCGAGATCGGGCGCCAGCCTTTCATCGTCTACGGCCTGGTACGCACCGCCGATGTGGCCTCCAACGTGCCGGCGCCCCATATCGCCCTCACGCTGGCGCTGTTCGTGACGGTGTACCTCGCGCTGATCATCGCCTATGTCAGCGTGTTGAAGTACCTGGCGGAGAAGCCGGAGGCGCCGCTCGGGGACGAGCCCGCCGGACAAATCGCCACTGCGCCCGGCACCATCGCCACGCACGCCTTGCCGATCGGGAGCCAACCATGACCTGGATGCGTTTTGACGATGCCCTGCCCGTGATCTTCATGGCGCTGATGGGCGTCGCCATGCTGGTCTACGTGATCAGCGACGGCTATGACCTGGGCGTCGGCATGCTGATGCACCGGGCCACCCCGGCCGAGAAAGACGTCATGGTGGCGTCGATCGGCCCGTTCTGGGACGCCAACGAGACCTGGCTGGTGCTCGGCATCGGCATCCTCCTCGTGGCTTTCCCTAAGGCGCACGGTTTGATATTGACCGAGCTCTACCTGCCTGTCACGCTGATGCTGGTAGGGCTGATCCTGCGTGGCGTGGCGTTCGACTTCCGGGTGAAGGTGAAGAGCGCGCACAAGCCGATGTGGGACAGGCTCTTCTTCGCCGGCTCGACAATCGCGTCGGTCTCGCAAGGGTGGATGCTGGGACGTTACATCAGTGGCTTCGGTACCGGTTGGAACTATCCCCTGTTCGCTGCGGCCATCGCCGTGGCATTGCCGATGGCTTATGTGCTGCTCGGCGCGTGCTGGCTCGTCATGAAGACCGAGGGCGAACTCCAGCAGCGCGCGGTGCAGTGGGCCAGGATCGCGTGGGCGCCGATGGTATGCGGGCTGGTCCTGATCTCGGTGGCCACGCCCTGGATCAGCGTGGCGGTGCGCGAGCGCTGGTTCGTGCTACCGCAGATCGTCGCCCTGCTCTCCATCCCGCTGGTGACCGGCGTCGCGCTGCTTGCCGTACGCCTGCTGCTCAATACCCGCCTGGTGCGCGGGCCGGTGAGCTGGCTGCCTTTCGTGCTGCTGATCGGGGTCTTTGTGCTCAGCTTCCTCGTGCTGGCCTACAGCATCTTTCCGTTTATCGTGATCCACCGCCTGACGATCTGGCAGGCCGCTAGCAGCCCGGAGGCCTTGAAGGTGATCCTGGTGGGCGTGTGCATCTCGGTGCCGGCCATCGCCGGCTACACGGTGTTCTCGTACCGCGTATTCCGCGGCAAGACCGGCGAGCTCCGCTATGCCTAGCTGGCCCCCGCGCATGCTGCGCCGCGACACGATGCAAGCCCCCGCCGCCGGTTGCGCGGGTCTTGCGCAGCCGTGCCCCGGGAGTACACTGCATCCACTTGACCTGTGCCAGGACGAGCACGGGTCTCGCTTCCATCACTGGTATCCGGACGACAAGTCCTGCGACTTTGAGGACTGCGGAGAAAGGGCTCGCGACATGAAACTCGGCCGTATGCGCATGGGGATCTGGTGCGGTATGGCATTGGCGGCGATCGCACTGGCCACCTGGCTCGCCTATGCCATGGCGTTGCGCGCCGGGCTCGACCAGCTGCGCGTTGCCGCCCAGCATCGCCTCGATGTCGTGTCCGCGCGGCTGGACGGCGAGCTGTCCCGGTTCGACTACCTGCCATCGTTGCTCGAATCCACCACGGAAGTCTTCGAACTGCTCGGCCGGCCCGATGACGTGGCGCTCAAGCAGCAGGTCAGCCGCTACCTGCACGGCATCACCGCGACAGCCGGCGCCGACAACCTGTATGTCACCCAGCGCTCCGGCATGACCCTGGCTGCCGCCGACTGGGACCAGCCGGGCACGCCGATGGGGGCCGACCTTTCCTTCCGGCCGTATATGCGCGACGCGCTCGAACACGGCCGGGGCCGCTTCTACGGCGTGGGGTTTACCTCCGGCCGGCCCGGCTACTACCTCGCCTACGCACTGCAGCAAGGCGGCGCGCAGCGCGGCGTGGCCACGGTCAAGGTCAACCTCGACGCCGTGGAGCGCAACTGGGTGCAGATCCCTGGCAAGGTGCTCGTGGTCGACGCTCGCGATGTGGTCATCCTGGCCTCGCTGGCGCCCTGGCGGCTGCGCCCGCTGGCGCCGCTGACGGAAGCGATGCTGGCCGAGGCCGGACGGGCCCGCACCTATGGCAAGTCCGACCTGATGCCACTGGACTGGCAGGTTCGCGCCAGGCTGGACGCGCACACCACGCGCGTGCGCCTGGATGGCGTGGATTACCTGGCCTCGGAGCGCACGGTCAACCACGGCCTCTGGCGCATCATGCTGCTGGATGACGAACTGCCCGCGCGCAACCTGGCCCGCAACGCAGCCATCGGCGCCCTGCTGGCCTGCATGGTGGTACTGCTGCTGGTGCTGGTGATTGCACTGCGCCTGCGTGCCGGGCAACAACAAGCCGCGGCGCAACGCGCGCTGCGCGCCGCGCACGATGGCCTGGAGGCCAAGGTGCTGGAGCGCACGGCTGAGCTGCGCGCGCTGCAGAGCGACCTGGTCCATGCCGGCAAGCTGGCCGCGCTCGGGCAGATGTCCGCCGGCGTGGTGCACGAGCTCAACCAGCCGCTGGCGGCCATGCGCACGCTGTCGGACAACGCCGAGGTACTGCTGGAAAAGGGCAGGCTCAAGGATGTGGCGGGCAATCTCCAGCGCATCGCCAAGCTGATCGACCGCCTTGGCCGGCTGACGCAGCAACTCAAGGTCTTTGCGTTCAAGTCCCGGGACGCGGTGCGGCCGGTCCTGATCCGCCAGGCGGTGCAGGACGCGCTGCTCCTCGTCAGCACCCGGATGCGGGAGCGCGATATCACGGTCAGTGTAGCGATCGACCCGGTTGACATCAGCGTCCTGGCTGACGAGATCCGCGTGGAGCAGGTACTGGTCAACCTGCTGGGCAATGCCGCCGATGCCTTGTCGGGCGCCCCCATCCGGGAGCTGGACATCCACGCGGCCCGGCATGACCAGCAATGCATCCTCACCATCCGCGACTCGGGCCCCGGCATCCATCCCGATGTGCTGCCACGGCTGTTCGACCCGTTCATTACAACCAAGCCGGCGGGCAAGGGCCTGGGCCTTGGCCTGATGATCTCGGCGCATATCGTGCGCGAGTTCGGCGGCCGCCTGTACGCCCGCAACCTGGCGCCCGCCGGTGCCGAGTTCGTGGTCGAGCTGCCGCTGGCCCCGTCGCTAGAGAGGCAAACCAATGACTGACACCCACCCCATCCGCGTGGTTTTTGTCGAGGACGAGGAGGATGTGCTGGTCGGCAGCTCGCAGGCCCTCGAGCTGGCGGGATTCGCCGTGGACGGCTTTGCCTCGGTGGAGCAGGCGCGCAGCAGCATCGGCATCGGCGTGCCGGTGGTGGTGGTCTGCGATGTCAAGTTGCCGGGCATGAACGGCGTGGCCTGGCTGAACGAGATCCGGCACATCGACCCCGACCTGCCCGTGATCCTGATGACCGGCCACGGCGACATCTCCATGGCGGTGCAGGCCATGCGCGAGGGCGCGTACGACTTCATCGAGAAGCCGTGTTCCTCCGAGCGGCTGGTCTCCGTGGTCAGGCGCGCCGCAGACCGGCGCAAGCTCGGCCTGGAAGTGCTGGGCCTGCGCGAGCAACTGGAAAGCTGGCACGGGATCCAGGCCTGCCTGATCGGCCGCTCCGCGCAGATGGAACGGGTGCGCCGCGCGGTGCGCGCGCTGGCGGATGCGCCGGCGGACGTAGTGATCTATGGCGAGACGGGTACGGGCAAGGACCTGGTGGCGCGCTGCCTGCACGACCACAGCGCGCGCCGCACCGGCAACTTCGTGCCGCTGAACTGCGGCGGCCTGCCCGAAGCCCTGGCCGAGAGCGAGCTGTTCGGGCATGAGGTGGGCTCTTTCACGGGCGCCACGCGGCGGCGCTGCGGCAAGTTCGAACATGCGCAGGGCGGCACCCTGTTCCTCGACGAAATCGAGAGCATGCCGATGTCGGTGCAGGTCAAGTTCCTGCGCGCGCTGCAGGAGCGCTCCATCGAGCGGGTGGGATCGAACGAATCCATCGCGGTGGATTGCCGGGTGATTGCCGCCAGCAAGGAAGACCTGAAACTGCTCAGCGAGCAAAAAAAGTTCCGTGCCGATTTGTACTACCGCATTGGCGTGGCCTTTATCGACCTGCCGCCACTGCGCGAGCGCCGCGAAGATATCCCGCTGCTGTTCGAACATCTCATCCTGCAGGCCGCCACCCGCTTCAACCGGCCGGCGCCTGTGCTCGGGAACGCGCAGTTCGAGCTGCTGCTGTCCCATTCCTGGCCCGGCAATGTGCGGGAGCTGCGCAACGTGGCCGACCGCTTCGTGCTCGGGCTGCTGTCCGATGATTTCGAGCTGCACCGCAGCCACGCCGAGCACGGCAACAGCCTGCCGGAACAGCTTGAGCAGTTTGAACGGGTCGTTGTGATGGAGGAGCTCAAGCGCAACAACTGCGATGTGGCGGCAACCGCGCGGGCGCTCTCCATCCCCAAGCAAACGCTGTACTCCAAGCTGCGCCGCCTGCAGATCGCCTATGACAAGGTGCAGGCCGAGGAGTGACCCAGGCTTGACCCTCTATCCCCCCCGATAGCGCGGGGGACACCCCCAATCCACCCAAGTTAAGCAGCGCAAAGAAGGCCGCGATTGATCAACGCAAGGTCTTGACACGTGAGGAGATTT